>CAVIVH010000127.1:0-4380 GCA_963646185.1 bacterium
GAACTCGTCTATCGCCAGTATGCACGGCCTTGAGGACGTTTCCAGATACCGGAAGATTTCATCCAGAGTGGCTTCCGGCCGGGTGATGTCTCCCAGATGCAGGGAAAACTCCGGCATCCCGCTGACCGGATTGTATTCCATTCCCAGGCTCAGGCTCTTGAGGACGGCCAGGAACTCGTCCACTATCTTTTTTCCCTGTGGCTTAAGGCCGTTGAAAACTTCTTTTCCTATGGCGAAGGTGAGCTCGCGCAGGGAGGTGGTGTGGAGGATGTCCACGAAGAAGCTGTTGTAGCTGTCCCCGATTTCTTTGGAGGCATAGATGTGCCTTATGAGACCGGTCTTGCCCATTCTGCGTGGCGAAATCAGGACGACGTTGTTGCCGTTGGTGAGGAGCTTCACCAGGTGCCTGCTCTCGGCATCTCTGTCGCAGAAATATTCGTCCGGCATGATTGGAGAGGTGAAAAACGGATTCAGAACCTTTGTCATATGGCTGGATGTTTTGTCTGTCGGTGTTTCGTTTGTCGGTGTTTTGGCTGGCTGCGCTTTTCGTCTGCCGGTTTTCGCCGGCGGTCGCGTTCTGCAGTCGGTCGGTCCACGTCGGCGCCCTTCGGGCGGCTTGTTGCAAAGGTAATTATTAGTTTTCAATTATTGATTTCTAATAATTGAAGTTTAATAATTCGCCTCAAATTACCGAGAATAAATCCACATACGCCACCTGTGGCATGTGATCTCAACTTGGCGATGCCATTAATCGCCGGCAGTCCGGCCCGGCATTGAATTACAACTCCTGCGTTTAGAGCCCGTTAGTCAGAAACTCCCGGAGACCGAGGTGAGTGATGCCTTCGTAATCGCTTCGGCGCACCATCGGAGTGAGCGAAATGACATATTTCGGATAGCTGTCTTTGATTTTCTTGAGACTTCCGAATTCTCTTTTCTCAGTCAGGCTGTCGCCGATGATATAGGAGACCTGAACATAGGCCGTCCGGTTCGGACGAGTGCATACAAAATCTATTTCCCCGGCCCGAAGCTGGCCCACATTGACGGTGAATCCGTCGTCGGCAAGCTCATTATAGACCACATTTTCCATTACTTTTTCAATGTCGGAGGAACGATTCCCCCCGGCGATGAAATTTCTCAGCCCGATGTCCTCGAAATACACCTTGCCATTGGTCTCGAAATGATATTGCCCATAGGAAGACTTTTTTCGCAGATGTAATTTTATTTCCTATAAGTAACAAATTCTACAGGCATGTATTTTTATTTCCCGTAAGTCACAAATCTCGCAACGATAAACATTCCCCAAGGGTCTCGATTTTCTGTCCTGGGCCGGGAGAAAAAATAGCATCCGGGTGCCGGTCGGTGTCGGCATCCGGATGTTCTGATTATGAAAAGGCGGGGGCGTGAGCCCCTGTAGGGCAGCCTGGTCTGCCGGATTATGGCTATTGATATGTCGGCGGGGCAGGCAGTTTTGCCTGGTCTAATAGTTCTGAGCCTCGACTCTGAAATAGCTCTGAGGGTGCTTGCAGACGGGGCAGACCTCGGGAGCCTTCTTGCCCACGACGATGTGGCCGCAGTTCGAGCATTCCCATATGCAGTCTCCGTCCTTGGAGAACACTGCGCAGTCCTCGATATTTTTCAGGAGCTTGCGGTAACGCTCCTCGTGCCTCTTCTCAATCTCGCCCACTGCCCTGAAGAGATTGGCTATCTGGGTGAAGCCCTCCTCTTTCGCGACTTCGGCGAAATGGGCATACATGTCCGTCCACTCATAGTTCTCGCCTGCGGCGGCGTCCTTGAGGTTCTGCACGGTTCCGGGCACTTCGCCATCGTGGAGAAGCTTGAACCAGATCTTGGCGTGCTCCTTCTCGTTTTTCGCGGTCTCCTCAAAGAGTTCGCCGATCTGGACATAGCCGTCCTTCTTTGCCTTGGATGCGTAATAGAGATACTTGGTGTGCGCCTGGGACTCCCCGGCAAACGCAGTCTGGAGATTCTTCTCCGTCTTAGATCCTTTCAGTTCCATGGTATAAGCCTTTAAATTGTTGATGTGTTGTTTCTGTTGATGCTTTGCCTTGCTGTTGTTGCCTTACCTGCTTTTCCTTGCCTGTTTTTCCTTGCCTGTTTTTCCTTGCATTGCTTGTCTTACAGCTGTTGCCTGGCCTCTGGCTTTTGTCCCCGGGCTTCCGTCGCCCGGCCGCTTTGGCCATAGACGCTGTCGGCTCCGATGCTGTTTGCTAATTTAGAAAAGTTCTAAATAACCTCCAAATTTTTCTGCATTTCCCTCCCGGCTCCCGTTTCCGGCAACTGGCGGCGCGCGGGCCTTTTCCACATTCCGGCGGCGGGGACGCCCTGTACCCCGCGCAATTTTACCTAAAATTTGATTATCATAAATATGATAATTTTTTGCCGTATCAGCTGCATCTCTGTCCGACTGGATCCGCACCAATTATTGACCTGATGGCTGCTCCCGGGCTTTTCGGGCGCCGTTTTTTGTAAATGTGCAGTAATAGTCATGGTTTTACAAAGTGAGCGGCGGGGCATCGGCCTCTGAGGGGCCTGGGAGGCACACTGCCTTGCTTAAGAGCACTTTTTAAGGCCCCTTAAGCACGGGTATCGGCCTTGGAAGGGTCTGCAAGGCACATCGCCGGACGCTCATTTTGTAAAATTAACTCCATGGCTGGACCTGCTGGAGATGGTAAAAGGCTGAGTTACAAAGTTAGGCGGAGGGAGGTGCTATTCTAGGGGCCTGAGGACTATGGTCGGTCCGCGGTAACGACTTTTAAAACCCGTTACGGCGGACGGATTCCCGGTTGCAGGGCCCTCTATGGCCATATGCCTCCGCCTTATTTTGTACGGCGCGAGGTGCACTTCCCCGGCACCGGCACCGACGGGGCGGGCTCTTCGATAAGCTCGGCGACTGCAGGCTCGGGGATTGTCCATTCCGACGGCGGCGAGGCGTTGCCGGTTTGCCGCTCTTGCTTGCAGGATTCGTCCATGCCATGACCCGCTGGAGAGGGTTAAAGGCCGATGGGCGTGAACGACATTTTTAGGGCTTTGCTTCCATGTGGTTATGCCACTCAGGCCTTCTGTGACACAATGGGCTGGACGACCTTTGCAGGGGGCGTAATTCTATGCTGGGGCGGGTCGAGCAGTGGTCTATGCCGGGGGGAAGGTCAGAAGTCTATGGTGAAGATGAGGCTGCAGGTGAAGCGGGAGGTCTTGCCGGTGAGGCCGGAGGCGGAGAGGTCGCGGTAGGATTTGCCGCCGTTCCAGTTCAGGGAGAGTCCGACTTCGGTGTCGTATGGGATCCAGAGGAAGTTGGCCAGGCCCACTATGATGTCGGCGCCGACTGAGTAGAGGTTGCCGGCCGCGATGGGGCTGTTTCCTGCGGAGTATTGGTTTCCTGCCGAGCCACCGTTGCCGGAGCCACTACCGGACCCGCTGCCGGAGGCGGTGGGCTCGGTGGAGAAGAGGGTGAGGTCGCCGTGTGGGACGATGGCCAGATACTTGGGGTGGAAGAGGGCGGAGACGAGGTGCCTCTCGCCGAGCCCGAACTGGGCCGAGTAGTCGGCCGTGAGCTTGAGCTGGGAGCGGGAACAGATGGCGAGATAGTTCTCCGCGGGTGAGCTGCTGAAGCCTCTGGGCCGGACATTCACGGCCTTCTCGCTATAGGTGGCCTCTGCCCGGTGGTGATAGAGCGCCGTGAGCTTGAGCCCCTGAGTCCGGAACAGTCCCGGCAGATAGCCATACATATATCCGAACCAGCCGGGCGAGATCATGTCGCTCAGGCCCATTCTGGCATGATAGCCGGCCTGGGCGCCGATTCCCAGCCTTGGGTAGCGCGCCGAGGAGGCTGTCGCCAGCATCGCATAGGCCGAAACTGAGGCCTGGAAGGTGCTCATGGTCACATTGTCGCCCTCGCTGGAGCCGATTGGCTCGGCCGTCTGATTTCCGTCCGCGTCGGTGGCAATCTTGTAATAGCGTATGCCTTTGAAATATTTCGAATTGGTGGTCTTATAGGTCAGCGAGGGGGTGATGCCGCGCAGCCAGCCGCCGGAGTTGAAGCGGAAGGGGACATAGACCCGGAGGTCGGCCTCGAACAGGGGGGCGGTCTGCCGCTCCAGAAGCAGGCCTTCCCGCCATTCGGTGCCTGAGACGGCCGCATATCGGGAATATTGCAGGGCGGAGTCGCCGCCGAGGTCCGCTTTCAGTTCTATGACCGGGTAGAGCCCGGAATAGGTCATGTTTATGTGGCGCGGATGGCGGTGGGCGTTGCCGGAGTCCAGACTGTAACCATATGACAGATAGCCGGATGCGGTGCCGAGGTCGTTCTCGAAGAAGGCGGTGGCGCCGACGGAGCCCATATATTCGGTGTAGTCGAAGTTG
>CAVIVH010000128.1:0-4376 GCA_963646185.1 bacterium
TCAAAATAGACGAGAGATTTTCCATACACCAAGTCGCTCAGTGCGGGGAAAAGGGCTCTGACTTCGGAAATATACATGGCTGAATTTCGTTGTTTATATCTGACCAAGCACAATTCCGCAAAAATACTGCGAGATTTAAATATTTCAAAACATGCTTCTTATATTTGCCGAAAAGGCTCATGACATGTACGAATACATCAAAGGAAAAATCATCGAGATAATCCCGGCGGAGGTGATTCTGGAATGCGGAGGCATAGGCTACAGCATTCTGATTTCGCTCCAGACCTATGAGGCGATACAGACGGCCGCGGAGACAAAACTCTATCTGCACCACTATCTGAAAGAGGACGACGAGCAGCTGTATGGCTTCGCCACCAAGGAGGAGCGAGGCATATTCCGGCTGCTGATCGGGGTGTCGGGCGTGGGAGTGGGTACGGCGCGCATGATTCTTTCATCCCTCACTGCCGAGGAACTCCGAAATTCGATACTCTCTGAAGACGTCAACAGAATTAAGGGTGTGAAGGGAATCGGGCTCAAGAGCGCGCAGAGGATAGTTCTGGAGCTGAAGGACAAGATTGTAAAGGGTTCCGGAGGCGCAGAAATGCCGGTCGTGAAGGGTAATCAGGCAGTGGTCGAAGAAGCCACCATAGCTCTGACTATGCTGGGATTTTCCAAGCCAAATATCAACAAGGTTCTGCCCGGAATCCTCCAGAAGAACCCCGACGCCAAAGTCGAAGACCTGATAAAAGAAGCCCTCAAGAAGCTTTAAATATGTTCCATGTGGAACAATTATCGCTTAAAGAGGACCAGAAGCACGGATATGTCGGCGGGCGAAACGCCTGAAATACGGGACGCCTGGCCAATGGTCTCCGGCCCGTATTTTTTCAGTTTCTGCCGACATTCGATTGACAGGCCAGAAATTGCATCAAAATCATATCCGTGCGGAATCTTCACATAGTCCAGCCTCGATATCTTCTGCGCCAGCGTCGCCTCCCTCTCTATATAGCCGCTATACTTGATATTGATTTCAGCGCTCTCAAATACCTCCCTTGAGAGGCCTTGCGGAGCAGCAGCCGCGGTTCCACGTGGAACAAAATTCCATAGAGCTTCGAACGAAACCGAGGGCCGGGAGACCAACTCAAAGAGAGATTTGCTCTCCGTGAGTGCCGCGGAGCCGACCGATTCAAGATAAGAATTGACGGCAGCCGGTTTCATCTTAACATTGTGCGACATGTCGCCAAGAGCATCCACAGCCGCATACTTACTCTGCATAAGTTCCAACCTCTCGCGCGAAGCCAGACCCGCATTATAAGACTTCTCCGTAAGCCGTCTGTCAGCATTGTCCTGACGAAGCAGGATGCGATACTCCGCCCTGGAGGTAAACATCCTGTAGGGTTCGTCCACACCTTTAGTTATAAGGTCATCCACCAGCACCCCTATATAAGCCTCATCGCGCGACAGAACAAACGAGCCCTCGCCGTGGACCTTCAGGTGCGCATTGATTCCGGCGATTATTCCCTGCCCCGCCGCCTCTTCATAGCCGGTGGTGCCATTAACCTGACCCGCGAGGAACAGACCTTCGACCACCTTCGACTCCAGCGTGCTGCGGAGCTGCACCGGGTCAAAATAGTCATACTCGACGGCATAGGCCGGCTTATAGATCTTCGCTTTCTCGAAACCGACGATTGCGTGAAGTGCATCTAATTGAGTATCAAGCGGTAATGATGACGAAAAGCCCTGAAGATAGTATTCTTTGACGCTGCTGCCCTCCGGCTCGAGGAACAGCTGGTGAGAATCCTTGTCGGAGAATGTTCTCAGCTTGTCCTCTATGCTCGGGCAATAGCGGGGGCCCTTCCCGTGAATCAGTCCGGAAAACAGCGGCGAATCCTTGAACCCGGCGCGGAGAATGTCATGCACCTTCGCATTGGTATGGAAGATATAGCACGGCATCTGCGGGATTCCGCTCTGAATCCTGGAAGGCACCGGAAGATAGGAGAACCTCTCGGGACTCTCGTCCCCTTTCTGAATCTGAGCCTTCGACAGGTCAACCGATGAGACGTCGACTCTGGGAGGGGTGCCGGTCTTCATCCTTGCCGAAGAAATTCCCATGCTGACCAGCTGCTCCGTCAGACCATAGGAAGACATCTCTCCTATGCGTCCGCCTTCAAACTCCCGTCGTCCGATGAAAAGTTTGCCGGTGAGAAAGGTTCCGGTTGTGAGAACAACCGCCTGAGATTTAAAAATCGCCCCGGTCCGTGTACAGACTCCCGCGATTTTTGAATCCTCAAAGAGGAATTTTTCGACAATATCTGCGTAAATATCTAAGTTTGAGATACTTTCGAGAATATTGCGCCATGCGGCCGAAAATGCCGCTTTGTCGCATTGCGCCCTCGGACTCCACATTGCCGGGCCTTTGGACTTGTTGAGCATCCGGAATTGCAGAGTGGCGCGGTCAGTCACTATGCCGGTGTATCCCCCGAGCGCGTCAATCTCGCGTACAATCTGGCCTTTGGCGATTCCGCCCACCGCCGGGTTGCAGGACATCCTTGCAAGTCCGTTCAGGTCCATGGTGACGAGAAGCACCGACGAACCCATGTTGGCTGCGGCGGCAGCGGCCTCGCAACCGGCATGGCCCCCGCCGACGACTATGACATCATAATATTTTACCATACCCTACTACTTCCTCAGCTCGAGATAGAAATTCTCCTTATATCTCATCATGGTCACGTCATCATCGGTGTGGTCGTCATACCCGATCAGATGGAGAAGACCGTGGACCAGCACCCTGTCAAGCTCGTCCTTGAACTCCGTCTTATAATACTTGGAGTTGTCGAGCACCGTATCTACACTTATAAACAGGTCGCCGCTCAGAGTGCTGCCTTCGCAATAGTCGAAGGTGATGATGTCGGTATAGTAGTCGTGTGAAAGATATTTCTTATTGATTTCCAGGAGATAAGCATCGGAGCAGAAGATTATGTTGACCTGCCCGAGGATGCGGTTCTCGCTCTCCGCCACGGTCTTGAGCCATGCGTTGTTGGCCCTGCGGCCGCTGAATTTAAAGTCGGTGTCTTCGAAAAAATAAGAGACCATGCTCAGGTGAATTGTGAAAAACTTTGTGCAAAACTACAATAAATAAAGATAAAAATTTGAAATCAAAAGAAATATTTCTACCTTTACCACGCTAAAGCTATGCCCTTCAGAAAGGAATAAAATTAAAACAGATATGGAAGTCAAAAAATCACAGAAGGCCAACCTCAACAACAAGAGGCTGATCTTTACAGAAATCGGGTTCGTGGTTTCCCTTTTGGTCGTGCTCGGCGCTTTCGAGTACCAGTCCAAGGAGAAACAGACATCGGCCTTCGAGGCTGAAGAAACCATCGTCGAGGTGGAGGATATGGTTCCCATCACACAGACCGAGACCCCTCCCCCGCCCGAGGCAGCACCCAAGATTCCTGTCCTTTCCGATCAGATCGACATCGTGGACGATGAAATCAAGGTCGATGACTCCAGCTTCCTGAACCTTGAGGACAACGCCAACCTCGGAGTTGAAATCATGGACTATGTCGAGGAAGTGCAGGAGGAGACAGTGGAAGAGGAAGCCATTCCTTTCCAGCTCGTGGAGGAGAAGCCTTCCTTCAACGGTGGCGATGCCAACGAGTTCTCGAAATGGGTGAACTCCAAGCTCCAGTATCCTGAAATTGCAAGAGAGAACGGTGTGCAGGGTCGTGTCACCCTCCAGTTCACTGTGAACACAGACGGTAGCGTTTCCAACGTGAAAGTCCTCCGCGGTGTCGATTCTTCTCTTGACAAGGAGGCCGTCAGGGTCGTTTCCAGCTCCCCGAAATGGAAACCCGGAAAGCAGAGAGACCGCGCTGTGAAGGTCACCTACACATTCCCTGTGATTTTCCAGCTTAGATAATTCAATCTAAACATAAATGAGAGGCTGACCAAAAGACATTTGGCCAGCCTTTTTTGAAGACGGACAACGAGTCCGTAAAAACGAAAATGAGCGAAATCATACCCACGGAAAACTGCGAAGAGAAGGCGGTCTTTGTCGGCCTGATCAAATCCGGTGACGACGAGAGACGCATAAAGGAATATCTGGACGAACTGGAATTCCTGGCCCTTACGGCAGGCGCCACAGGTGACAGGAAGTTCATCCAGAAGATGGACAAGCCCGACAACGCCACCTACATAGGAAGCGGAAAACTTGACGAAATAGCCGCATACTGCGAAGAAAACTCCATAAGATATGTGATCTTCGACGACGAGCTGACAGGCATCCAGCAGCGAAACATAGCCAAGATAATCAAGACCGGCAGCGTCATAGACAGGACCACCCTGATTCTGGAAATCTTTGCCCAGAGGGCCAGGAC
>CAVIVH010000129.1:0-511 GCA_963646185.1 bacterium
GCCCGCAGATGAATGCGGAATCTCCCATCCCTCTGAGCATCCTGCCGAACTCCCGGTTGTCGGCGGGTACCACGAAAGATGTCGCAGGAAGGTCGCTGCGGCATTCCACCTTGCCTGAATTCGCCGCTTCGGCCGTGATGTCCCTCTGCTCGGGGCTGTTGAACCGCTTCTGCAGGTTTGCCTTCATCAGTCCGGAGGAATTCTCCAGGCAGTCCGTGAGAATCTTCCGGCTCAGCAGGACCGGGTGAGGGGAGGGAAGGAAGCGGAATCTGTCGCGCCGTTCCCCGGAGACTCTTCTCCCCGCATTTCCGGAGAAGCGCCGGTGCCCCTGATAAAGCTCTTCCTGGCCTATGAAAAAGCTCCGGGTGCCCTTGCGCATGAGCCGGCCGGCCCTTTCCCAGGTTCCGAATATTACGGGCTTGGGACCGGCACTGCCGGTAGCCCCGAGGTTCATCTTTTTCAGGGGTATGCATCCCGGGTTCACCAGCAGAAAATCCTCGCTGAGCCCGCC
>CAVIVH010000129.1:521-4344 GCA_963646185.1 bacterium
TGTAGAGGAGGGTGCGGACGGCTATGGGGCTGAAACATGGCAGAAAGCCTTCCAGTCCGCAGAACAGCTCGGCATGCGGCACCACTCTCAATTCGCCCTTCCACATGGGGAAGTTCTTCCTTATGAAATCGAGCCCGTGCCCTCTGTCTTCCTCCGTGACGAGTATTATCCTGTCCACGAAGTCCGCGTTCCTCACGATCGAGGCGATGCATAAGAACAGTTCCTCTTTTCCGCGGCCGCCGCGCAGGGCATGCCCGTCCCGTGGCAGGTCATTGAAATATTCCAGTCTTTTGCTGCGATATTCCTTCCCCACAGTGTCCGACCACACAATCACCGCATCCATATCCTTTATCCGTCAATCCGATCCCTCCACTCCGGACGTGTCCACTCTCCAGCTGACATCCTCCAGCCCGGTGCCGTGCGGCTGTATGGTTATGCTGTAACGGCAGTTGCGCTCGATGTCAAAGTTGCAGCTGCTTTCGCCCGGATAAAATCTGTAAATCAGGTACTCTCCCGGCCTGGTGTAGGCAAAGGAGGACTGGTAGTCGCACTTCAGCTCTATATAGGTGCACACTCCCGCCAGGGACCCCGTGAGGATCTTCTCGCTGTCGTCCACGGTGTCGTCCAGCAGGTCGCCCTGCATGTTTTCCAGCATGTACAGGTTCACCGCCTCGCTCACGCCATAGGAGTCCTCCACGTTCAGCGCGGATGCGTTGAAAATGTTTCCGGTGAGTCCCGTGCCGAAGGTGTCGCGTTCTTTCGTCACAGCGCTCTGTCCCTCCAGGACGACCGATTTGGGGCAGTTGCCTATCGCCACGGATTTCACGCTCAGCTTCACTCCCTCGTCCAGCCCGCCTCGGTCCATGCGCAGAGAAATCTTCGCCATCAGCCTCTTCAGCTCCAGGCTGGCCGTCTTGTCGTCCCTGGTGAAAACCTTGTCCACAGACGCATACATCGGCAGACCTCCGGAGTATTCGTCGGGGTAGGCGAGGGTGTATCTGTAGTTCGCCAGGTCTTCGCGGCTCTTCACTGAGCTGAGCTTGAATCCGAAATTAGCGCAGCAGGCGAGACCGGTATTCACGCCCCTCGCCAGGTTCACGGTGAAGGAAAGGTCCGTCTTCTTTTTCATGTCCCTGCCCGACACCCAGACGAAATCCTCTATGCGCCCGTCCTCGCTGAACACGAACAGATTGATGTCCGATATCAGGTTCTCGTCGGGGGCGGCCTTCGTCTCCGCCATGGCGGTTCCTATGGTTATGGTGACGGGTGCAGTCTCCCCGTCCGTGATTTCCAGGCGGTCCTCTGTGCATGACAATGCCGCAAGCATGGCCGCGGCCGCCGCCGTCTTTCTAAAAGCTGACATACTGTTCCTCCTTTTCTGTCCATGGTTCCACCGCCACTGCCACATTCGCGGTCCCGCTCTCGAGCGAGCTGTCCGGATCGGACCCGCCCCGGCGGGTGAGGGTCACATTCACCTTGTATTTCCGGTTTCCGCGCACGCACGGGGTCTCTGACCAGTCCCATAGGGCCAGGGGGTAATAGACTTTCTTTCCTCCGAGCGTGCCCTCTATCACCAGCTTCGTGCAGGGCGAACCGGCGCTTTCCTCATAGGGGACGTTTTCGTAGCAGTAGAATCTCATGCCGGGTTTCACCGTCTTTTCCCCGAGCGTCTGCGACAGACGCCTGAAGACATATTCCGGGTGCTTGAGCCTGGTCACCCCAAGGCTGTCCAGCCCGCCCAGGTTCAGAAACTCCGCAGAGGCGGAAGCGCCAGTCCGGAACACGGCCGCGCTCGCGCACACGTTGGTCAGATAGATTCTGACGTCTTCGAGCTTTTCGCCGCTGTAGGTTCTACCGGAAAAGTCGCAGCTGATCGACTCCAGCGACACTTCGGCCAGCAGGGGCGACAGAGTCAGCGAGCCTTGCTGACCGCTGCCGGCGTCTATGGTACAGGTGCCCGACATCACCGGCTGCTGCGGGTCGTCATCGTCCAGCAAGACCGTAATCTCCTCGATCGCGGACACGGAGCATATTTCGGTCCATGGCCAGGTCCTTCCAGGGCAGTTGGCCACGGCCTTCACTATTTTCTTGCCTGACCCGACGGCGGTGTTTACCGTGCTCGCGCTTCTGGAAGAGAAATGCTGGTAGGAATCCAGCCTCTTCTGGGTATCGTCGTTATAGAAGAAGAGGTCCAGGCTCGCGAGCGCGGTTCCTTCAGCCTTGGTCAGGGCAATCTCCGTGTCAAAGACCGGAACCGGCATCTCGTCCGCACATGATGTCAGGAACGGGAGAAAGGCCGGCAGGTATCTGATTAAGTGAAGCAAGCCGGGCGAGACTCCGCCCATTTGAAGAATCCGGCCTTCGTCCCTCTTTCCTGTTTTTATCTCCTCTGCCATCTTGTTTCGTTTTAGTTCTGCCGCGAATCTAATACGCTCCAATTGTCAAAAAACCCGGGGTAAAGATTTATGGCCTCTTTTTTCATAAATCTTTACCTCGGGAAGGTCTCCGGAGGAGATACTGATGACCGATAGCCGGCCGAGAGGCCGAAAAATCCCCCTGACAGGGGGTATAGGGGGTTAAGAAGCAGGAGAGGCAGACCGGCGGCCTGCCTCTCGGGTATAAAATAAAAAGACTGGCTCAGTGGCCAGTCTTTTTATTTTATGCTCCGAAGTTATCGCAAAGCAGATTCTCAGGCGGAACGCCGAGATTATCAAGCAGCTGCTCCACGCACTTCGACATCATGGGAGGACCGCACATGAAGTACTTGATATCCTCCGGTGCCTCGTGATTCTTCAGGTAGGTCTCGAACATCACGTTGTGGACAAAACCTGCGGTGTACTTCACGCCGGCAGCATCTGCTGCCGGATCCGGACGGTCGAGTGCAAGATGGAAGTGGAAGTTCGGGAACTCTTTCTCGATCTCCGCGAAATCCTCGAGGTAGAATGCCTCCACAAGGCTGCGGGCACCATAGAAGTAGTGAACGGGCTTCTTGGTCTTGAGCGTCTTGAACAGGTGCATGATGTGGCTTCTGAGAGGAGCCATACCGGCACCGCCGCCCACGAAGATATACTCCTGAGTGTCGGGATCGTTCTCCGGGAGGAGGAACTCTCCGTAAGGACCCGAAATCATCACCTTGTCGCCGGGCTTCCTTGTGAACACATAGGAAGAAGCGATACCGGGGTTCACGGGCAGAAGCTTGTTGCTTCCCTTGGGAGCGGTCCTGTCGAACGGAGGAGTTGCGATACGGACATTCAGCATTATGATGCCTTTCTCAGCAGGATATGAGGCCATGGAATAGGCCCTGATGGTGGGAGTGGGGTTGACGGACTCAAGGTTGAAGAATCCGTATTTCTCCCAGTCTGCCTTGTACTCGGGATCCACGTCGATGTCCTTGAACTGCACGTGATATGCAGGGATGTCAATCTGGATATACTCTCCGGACTTGAACTCAATGTGCTCTCCTTCAGGGAGCTTGACCTTGAATTCCTTGATGAAGGTTGCGACGTTCCTGTTGGAAACGACCTCGCACTCGACCTTCTTCACGCTGAGAGCGGAGTCGGGAACGGCAATCTTAAGGTTGTCCTTGATCTTGACCTGGCATCCCAGACGCCAGTTGTCCTTGATCTGTTTGCGGGAGAAGAATCCTGTCTCGGTGGGAAGGATGGTGCCGCCACCTTCGAGAACTCTCACTTTGCACTGTCCGCAGTTGGCTTTACCGCCGCAGGCCGAGGGAAGGAAAATCTTCTCTTCAGCGAGTGCTCCCATGAGGGAGTTGCCCGGAGCCACGTCGAGGATTTTGTTTCCTCCGTTGATGTCGATCTTG
>CAVIVH010000130.1:0-4286 GCA_963646185.1 bacterium
ATCAACTTCTCCTCCGACACCCGCACCATAGACGGCTGGATGATGGCCGAGTAGGCCAGCCCATTTATTATATAGAAATCCTGCAGATTGCGGGAAATTTATAGCGTCCCGGAAGCCGGATGCCTAGACCTGGACATAGTCCCGGACATCCTGCGCGGAGACGGGTGAGCCGCCGAGAATCAGAAGGCGCTCCACCACATTGCGCAGCTCCCTCACATTTCCGGGCCAGGACTTCTCCTGCAGCAGGGCCATGGCCTCGGGCGTAATCTCCCTCTCTGTCTTGCCGCTCTCGGCACTGATCTGGCTGATAAAATACTTCACCAGATCCGGAATGTCCTCCTTCCTTTCGTCCAGACTCGGGACTCTGATGGGAATCACGCTGAGCCTGTGATAGAGGTCCTCCCTGAAATTATCCTTCCTTATTTCCTCCAGAAGGTTCTTGTTGGTGGCAGCTATAATCCTGACATCCACCTCGATATCCTTGTCGCTGCCCACTCGCGTCAGCTTCTTCTCCTGTAGCACGCGGAGCACCTTGGCCTGGGCCGCAAGGCTCATGTCACCGATTTCATCGAGGAAAAGAGTGCCGCCGTCGGCCTGCTCGAATTTGCCCTTATGCTGCTTTATGGCCGAAGTGAACGAGCCCTTCTCATGGCCGAAAAGCTCGCTCTCGATGAGCTCCGAAGGGATGGCCGCGCAGTTGACCTCGATATATGGCATCTGACTGCGGGCGCTCTGCTGATGGATGCTGCGGGCCACGAGCTCCTTTCCGGAGCCGTTGGCACCGGTTATCAGGACCCTGGCATCGGTTGGAGCCACTTTCTCTATGAGGTCGCGGATATGCTGCAGGGCGGCCGAGTGGCCGATCATCTGCTGGCCATAGACCTTCTTCTTCAGTATCTTATTATCCTTCACCAGATTGGCCTTATCGGTGGCATTCTTTATGGTAATCAGGATGCGGTTCAGATCCAGCGGCTTCTGGATGAAGTCGAAGGCGCCCTTCTTTATGCAGGTAACCGCGGTGTCGATATCGGCATGGCCCGAAATCATCACGACCGGAGTCTCCACCCCGTCGGCAATGAGCTTGTCAAGCACCTGTGTGCCTTCCATTTCCGGCATCTTTATGTCACAGAAAATGACATCATATTTTTCCTTTTCGGCCATCGCGCAACCCTCGGCTCCGTCGGCGGCCACATCCACCTCATAACCCTCGTCCATGAGGATTTCCTTCATAGCCCCGCGGATGGACCTTTCGTCGTCTATAACAATTACTTTCATGTAAAAACCCAATTTATCAGCCGGTTTGAAACCCACTTTCAAAGCGGCGCAACGATGATTGCAAATATCGGACAAATACAGAAAGATTGAAATTATTGGATTAATTTTTCTATTTTTGTTTCTCGGCTGTAGAGACCGGGACGAGTACAGATGCAAATCAGAATACCCGACATAATCATAGCCATAGACGGCTTCTCAGCGACCGGCAAAAGCACTCTTGCCAGGCTCATTTCCAAAGAATTTTCATTCCTTTATCTGGATTCAGGCTCCCTGTACAGGGCCGTGACCCTCTATGCTCTCGAGAACGGGATGATAGAGGACACCGACAAAATAGACACCGCCAGGCTCCGCCCGGCCCTCGACACGCTGGACATCCATTTCAGCAGGGAAGATGGGGTCTGCATCGGCGACCGGCCCGTGGAAAATGAAATCCGGACTCTCAGAGTGTCCTCGTCCGTGAGCCCCATAGCCACACTCCCCATGGTGAGAAACTATGTGGACGAGCGGCTGCACGCATTCGGCGAGAAGGGTCGCGTGGTGATGGACGGCCGCGACATCGGGACGGCCGTGTTCCCGAACGCGCAGCTCAAGATTTTCGTGACGGCGCGCGACGAAGTCAGGGCTCAGAGGCGCTATGACGAGATGAAGGCCAAGGGCCAGAATCCCGACCTCGCGGAGGTGCTCCACAATCTGCAAGAGCGCGACAGGATTGATTCCGGGCGCGAGATATCCCCGCTCAAAAGGGCCGACGACGCGTTCGTACTGGACAATTCCGACATGACACTTCACGAGGAAACCGTCTGGGTGAGCGGGCTGATAATGGGCCGGTTCACCATCTACGAATAGTCCGGAATCCCCGACATGAAACTTTCAGTACAGATAGACAGCCATTCCGGCTTCTGCGGAGGGGTCATCAGAGCCATCGGGCAGGCTGAGAACTTCCTGCACAGGGGCGGCACCCTGTATTCGCTGGGTTCGCTGGTCCACAACGAGGCCGAACTCGAGAGGCTCGGCCGGCAGGGACTCGTGACCATAGACAAGAAACGCTTCGCCACCCTGAGGGAAGCCGATGTGATAATCCGGGCCCATGGCGAGCCGCCGGAGACCTACCGGGTTGCCGAAGCCAACGGCATAAGGCTCATAGACTGCACCTGCCCTGTGGTCCTGCGGCTGCAGAAGAGGATAAGGGAGGCCTATGCCAGAATCAGGCCGCTGGGCGGAAGTGTGGTCATTTTCGGAAAGGTGGGCCATGCCGAAGTGCTGGGACTTGTGGGGCAGGTGGACGGCGACGCCGTCGTCGTGGAGAACAGGGAGATGCTGCTGAAGGCGTTGGAAGACGGCCGCATAGGCCTTTCCGGACCGCTCGAAGTGTTTTCCCAGACCACAATGAGGCCGGCGGGATATGCTGAAATCGGCGCCATACTGAGGGAAAAGGTCGCCGGCGAGGTCACGGTCCATGACACCATATGCTCGCAAGTTTCGTCGCGCCACGACCAGCTGGCGGATTTTGCGCGGAATCTCGACGTGATAATATTCGTTTCGGGGACCGACAGCTCCAACGGCAAGGTTCTCTGCGAGCTCTGCCTGAAGGCCAATCCGAGAACCCACCACATAGTCTCGCCCGAGGGGCTGGACAGCAGCTGGTTCCGCGACGGGGACCGTGTGGGCGTGTGCGGAGCGACATCCACCCCGAAATGGCTTCTCGAAGCCGTCGCCGACGCCATCAGCGCCCTGGGCGACTAGCCGGTCCAGAGTTCCGTTGACGGGCTTCGGCCCTGCCGGATACTGCCGGCCAAGGAGGGCCTATTTCCCGAAAAACGTCTGGGCAGGCCTCGTGGCCTTGTTTTTCCCGACCATAGATTCCACGGTCAGTTTCATCACCCTGGTCCTGTCCACGGCAGCCTTGCTGTATTCGAAATGCTCCTTCGGGTGATATTTGTCCACTATGGCCGTAAGAGCCCGGATTTTGGCGTCCCTGTCCTCTATGAATTCTATTCTGCCACGGCCTATGACGCTGCGGAAATCCATTGTGCAGTAGCCCCTTGAGTCGTCGAAAATGAGCTTGCGGCCGCAGTCTATCTCGAAGCTGGCTCTGGAGTCGTGCTCCACTATGTCGTACTTATGGCCCTGCATGGCTCCATGGAAATAGAGCGTGACGGTTCCTTCTCCGTCCACGCTGAAGCCGTAGTTCACCGGAAGGATATACGGATAGCCTTCTTCCTCGCCGTTAAGTGCCAGATGGCACACTTCTCCCTCTGCCAGGACCTTCAGGAGGTCTTCAGGAGCAGTCATTTCTCTGTCGCTGCGTCTCATGATTCCAAATTCAATTCTCGTCAAATATACTTATCTTTGCCAAAACCCTATAACATGATTAAGACAATCGCAATTGTGGCCCACGACTCCAGAAAGAAGGAGATTGTGGAATGGTCGAGATTCAATGCCGGCTCTCTGAGCGACAAGGCTCTATATGCAACCGGAACCACGGGAAGGCTCGTGGAGGAGGCACTCAAGGAGGAGCTCGGCGAGAAGGCGCCTCAGGTCCGCTGTCTTCTGAGCGGCCCCCTGGGCGGCGACGCTGAAATCGGCGCCATGATTGCCGAAGGCAAGATTGACATGCTGGTGTTCTTCTGTGACCATCTCATCATGCAGGGCCATCAGAACGATGTCATGGGACTTGTCCGTCTGGCCTCGCTCTACAACATTCCCTTTGCCACCAACCGCAGCACGGCCGATTTCATCATATCGTCTCCTCTCTTCAAGAGCGAGACCTATGAGCGGATTATCCCGCCCGTCATCGAGGCCTACAAGAACCGCAAGCTGTAATCTTCCCGCAATCTGCAAGATTTCTGACAATATATGACAAGCGGGCTGGCCGGATTCGGTCTGCCCGTTTGCTTTTTAACCCACTGCCGGCTGGGAGTTAAGATATGACGCAAAAAAAGAGCTCCTGACAACGGGAGCGAAGCGACAAGCGGGCTTCTGCCCGCCGGCCGTGAGGCCGAAGTGCCCCC
>CAVIVH010000131.1:0-4242 GCA_963646185.1 bacterium
ATGTGCAGAAGACCACCGAGGACATCATCAAGAGATATTTCAGGGAGAAGGGCTTCGAGGAGGTCAAGGTCACGACCGAGGTCAGGCAGGACACCATGGTCAAGAACGCCATCAAGGTGAACTTCGCGGTGGACCGCGGACCCAAGGTCAGAATCCGTGACATCAACTTTGCCGGCGCCGGCACCGACCTCACCGAGTACAAGCTCGCCAAGTCGATGAAGAAGACCAAGTCTCACAAGATCTATAACTTCTTCCACAGCAAAAAGTTCAGCGAGAAGGAATATCCCGGGGACAAGAAGAATCTCATAGCCGCGTTCAACGAGGCCGGCTACCGCGACGCCCGCCTGGTCAAAGACTCCGTCTATTACGTGAGGCCGGGCAAACTCGGCATAGACCTGCAGGTGGACCCCGGCAAGAAATACTATTTCCGGAACATAACATGGACCGGAAACTCCGTGTGGGACGCTTCGTCGCTCAACAGGATTCTCCAGATCAAGAAGGGCGATGTCTATGATGTGGTGACCATGCAGCACAGGCTCTCCGGAGGCGGCAAGCAGACCGAGACCGACGTCACCAAGACCTACAGGGACCAGGGCTATCTCTTCTTCAACGTGACTCCCGTGGAAATCAACATCGAGGGTGACTCCGTGGATGTGGAAATGAGGATAGTCGAGGGCAAGCAGGCCACTCTGAACAACATAGTGATCAACGGCAACGACCTCACCAACGAGAAGGTCGTCCGCAGGCAGCTTTTCACGCGCCCGGGCTATCTTTTCAGCCAGACGGCTTTCGAGAGGTCCATCCGTGAGATTGCCTCCCTCGGCCAGTTCGACCCTGAGGCCATAATGAAGGAGGGCGGCTATTCCATAGTCCCGAACTCCGCCGACAACACGGTGGACATCATCTATAACGTGACGGAGAAGCCTTCCAGCCAGCTGGAGCTTTCCGGAGGCTGGGGCGGCAACACCTTCGTGGCCACCGCCGGTGTCAGCTTCAACAACTTCTCCACAAGGCGCTTCTTTGACAAGTCTGCGTGGAGGCCCGTCCCTCTCGGAGACGCCCAGAACCTTTCGTTCCGTTTCCAGACCAGCGGCACCTATTACACTTCGCTCTCGGCCAGCTTCTCGGAGCCCTGGCTGTTCGGCAAGGACCCCACGTCCCTCAGCCTGTCGGTCTATTACACCAGGCAGACCAACTCCTATCTCGCATGGAACATCCTCAGCCACGACAGGCAGATGGAGATTTATGGATTCTCGGTCGGTCTCGGAAAGCGCCTTAAGTGGCCCGACAACTACTTCGTGCTCTATAACAACCTGAGCTGGCAGACCTATGACCTCAACAACTGGTATGCGAACTATTTCATCTTCGACGACGGCGTGGCCCACAACCTGAGCTATACCATAGGCCTGCAGAGAAATTCCACCGACCAGCAGATATTCCCCCGTTCCGGAGAGGACATTTCCTTCTCCATACAGGTGACTCCTCCATATTCGCTGTTCCGCAAGCATGACTTCGACAGCGACGGCAACCGTTTCGCCGTGGACAGCTACAAGGACGTGAACTATGACAACTGGACGGCCAGGGACAGATACAAGTGGATCGAGTACCACAAGTGGTCCTTCAAGGCCGACTTCTACCAGAAGATCGCCGGCAATCTCGTGCTGAAGACCAGGGCCCATTTCGGATATCTAGGCTACTATAACAGAAAGTGGGGCTATTCTCCTTTCGAGGGCTTCTGGGTCGGAGGTGACGGCATGACCGGCTACAACACCTACGGTTCCGATGTCATCTCGCTCCGAGGCTATGAGAATTATTCCCTCACCCCCACGGTGTATTCGCAGTACAATTCGAATGGCACGGCTTATGCGGGCAACGTCTATGACAAGTTCACGCTCGAGCTCAGATATCCTCTGATTCTCCAGCCGCAGTCCACCATTTTCGCCCTGGCATTCATCGAGGGCGGTAACTGCTGGTCTGACATCAGAGACTTCAACCCGTTCCAGATCAAGAGGTCGGCCGGAGTCGGAGTCAGGGTCTATCTGCCTATGATTGGCCTGCTGGGTATCGACTGGGGATATGGCTTCGACGACGCGACTTATGGCGGAAGCCAGTTCCACTTCCTCATCGGCCAGGAATTCTGATGAGGGGGCGCATATAAATGAAAAAATAAATTTTATTGATATGAAAAAAATCTTGCTTGTTGCCGCCATGGCAATCGTATCTCTTTCAGTTTCCGCGCAGAACCTGAAATTCGCCCACGTGAACTATTCCGAGCTTGTCCAGCTGATGCCCGAGGCCGATGCCGCCCGCGCACAGATGACCGCGCAGAGCAAGGAGTACGAGGACACCTACCAGAGCATGGTGGAGGAGTTCCAGACCAAGCTGTCTCAGTATCAGCAGAAGTCCTCCACGTGGACCGCCACCATCAAGGAGAGCAAGGAGAAGGAGCTCACCGACATCCAGAACAGGATCCAGGAGTTCCAGCAGACCGCTTCTTCCGAGCTCCAGCAGAGCCAGAACGACCTGATGGCCCCCATCCAGCAGAAAGCCATGGACACGGTGACCAAGCTTGCCAAGGAAGGCGGTTATGTCTATGTGTTCGAGCAGTCCTCGCTCCTCTATGTGGACGCTTCCCAGAGCACTGACCTCACCCCCGCCGCAAGAAAGGCGCTGAACATCCCCGAGGGCAGAACCGTCGAGAAGCTTCAGGAGGAACTGGCCGCCGCACAGCAGGCAGCCGAGTAGGGTAAAATATTGGATGAGAGCTCAGTAGGTTTCATCTAGCATAAACGCCGATGAATAAATCTTCGGCGTTTTTTGTTTTTACTAAGACTTTTTACTCTTTCATCAATTTTATTCGTACATTTGCCGAACAAAAGTTGAAAACTTTTAACCATAAATCTTTTTTAATAAAAAATCATGAAGACAGAAGTTATCATGGCTAAGCTTCAGGCCAAGTATCCCACAGAGAAGGAGTACCTTCAGGCTGTGCAGGAGGTCCTGGAGTCCATCGAGGATGTTTACAATCAGCATCCCGAGTTTGAGAAAGCAAAGATCGTGGAGCGTATGGTCGAGCCTGACCGTATCTTCACTTTCCGTGTGACATGGGTTGACGACAAGGGCGAAATCCAGACCAACCTCGGATATCGTGTCCAGTTCAACAGCGCCATCGGTCCCTACAAGGGAGGTCTTCGTTTCCATAAGGCTGTCACTCCTTCCATGCTTAAGTTCCTCGGCTTCGAGCAGACATTCAAGAACGCTCTCACAACCCTTCCTATGGGCGGTGCAAAGGGTGGTTCCGATTTCGATCCCGTCGGAAAATCCAACGACGAGATCATGCGTTTCTGCCAGGCCTTCATGCTTGAGCTCTGGAACTGCATCGGACCCGACCAGGATGTTCCTGCAGGCGATGTAGGCGTTGGCGGCCGTGAGATCGGTTACCTCAACGGAATGTATCAGAAGCTTGCCCGCAGATACCACACCGGTGTCCTCACCGGAAAGGGAATGACCTGGGGCGGTTCCATCCTTCGTCCTGAGGCAACAGGTTTCGGCGCACTCTATTTCGTGCACCATGTCCTTGACAAGGCCGGCAAGACCCTCGAGGGCAAGAAGATCACTCTCTCCGGCTTCGGAAACGTCGCCTGGGGTGCCGCCACCAAGGCTAAACAGCTCGGTGCCAAGGTTGTCGCTATCTCCGGACCTGACGGTGTCTGCCACATTCCTGACGGAATCACCGACGAGATGATTGACTATATGCTTGTCATGCGCGCTTCCAACCGCAACATGGTGAAGGATATGGCCGACAAGTTCCCCGGAAAGGCTCAGTTCACCGCCGGCAAGAAGTCCTGGAGCGTTCCTTGCGACATCGCACTCCCTTGCGCATTCCAGAATGAGCTCAGCGAGGACGATGCAAAAGAACTGGTTGCCAACGGCTGCTGGTGCTGCTGCGAGGTTTCCAACATGGGTTGCCAGCCCGGTGCCATCCACTATTTCCAGAACAACGGTATCCTCTTCGCTCCCGGCAAGGCCGTGAACGCAGGCGGTGTCGCTACTTCCGGTCTTGAGATGACTCAGAACGCTCAGCACATCAACTGGTCCTCCAAGGAGGTTGACGACAAGCTCCACTGGATCATGGAGAACATCCACGAGCAGTGCGTCAAGTATGGCACACAGCCCGACGGTCATGTGGACTATGTGAAGGGCGCCAACATCGCCGGCTTCATGAAGGTCGCTACCGCTATG
>CAVIVH010000132.1:0-1649 GCA_963646185.1 bacterium
CTGCTTGGCCACGGCGTAGGGGCTGTAGGGATGGAAGGGGGTGTTCTCGTTCTGTGGGACCTCCTCCACCTTGCCGTAGAGCTCGGAAGTGGACGCCTGATAGATGCGGCAGCTTCCGGCCAGGCCGCATATGCGCACGGCCTCCAGAATTCTGAGCACGCCCACAGCGTCCACGTTCACCGTGTATTCCGGAGAATCGAAGGACACCTGCACATGGCTCTGAGCGGCGAGATTGTAGATTTCGTCGGGGCGGACCCTGCCTACCACGTTCACCACGGACATGGAGTCCGACATGTCGGCATAATGGAGATGGAAATCGGGGCAGCCTTCGAGATGGGCTATGCGCTCGCGGTAGTCCACCGAGCTGCGGCGGATAATCCCGTGAACATCATAGCCTTTCGCCAGCAGCAGCTCGGAAAGGTAGCTGCCGTCCTGGCCAGTGACGCCCGTTATGAGAGCCGTTTTCTTTTTCTGCATGTGAGAAGTCTTTTGGAGGCCGTCCCGTGCGCCCGCGCGCTAGTCGCGGCGGAAGATGTCCCGGGTATAGACCTTGTCCTTCACGTCGTCGAGCACCTTGTCGTAGCGGTTGGCGATGATGGCGTCCGACTCCTCCTTGAAGCGGGCGATATCATTGACCACTGCGCTGCCGAAGAAGCTGTCGCCGTCCTCGAGAGTGGGCTCATAGATGATGACCTGGGCGCCCTTGGCCTTGATGCGCTTCATCACGCCCTGGATGCTGGACTGGCGGAAGTTGTCGCTGTTGCTCTTCATCGTGAGGCGGAACACTCCGATGGTGCAGGGTCTCTCGCGGCGCGAGTCCCAGGAGCTGTTCTCGCCGTAGTAGCCGGCCTTGTGGAGCACCTGATCGGCAATGAAGTCCTTTCTGGTGCGGTTGCTGTCCACTATGGCCTGTATCAGATTCTCGGGAACATCCTTGTAGTTGGCCAACAGCTGCTTGGTGTCTTTCGGGAGACAATAGCCGCCATAGCCGAAGGAGGGGTTGTTGTAATGCGTGCCTATGCGCGGGTCCAGTCCCACTCCGTCTATTATGGCCTGAGTGTCCAGTCCCTTCATCTCGGCATAGGTGTCGAGCTCGTTGAAGTAGCTCACGCGCAAGGCCAGATAGGTGTTGGCGAAAAGCTTCACAGCCTCTGCCTCGGTGAGGCCCATGAAAAGCGTGGGAATGTTCCGGGCTATGGCGCCTTCCTGCAGCAGGGCTGCGAAAGTGTGCGCGGCCTCGTCCAGGAACGCGTCTCCCTCGGGCCTGCCCACTATTATGCGGCTGGGATAGAGGTTGTCATAGAGGGCCTTGCTCTCGCGGAGAAACTCGGGCGCGAAGATGATGCGTGAGTCATTGTAGCGCTTGCGCACGCTCTCGGTGTAACCCACCGGAATCGTGGACTTTATCACTATCACGGCCTCCTTGTTCACGCTTCTGGCGAGCTCTATCACCTCCTCCACGTGACGGGTGTCGAAGTAGTTCTTCTGAGGGTCGTAGTTGGTGGGGGTGGCAACCACTATGAAATCGGCGTCGGCATAGGCGGAAGCTCCGTCCGCAGTCGCCTCAAGATTCAGCGTCTTCTCCGCCAGATACTTCGAAATGTATTCGTCCTGTATCGGAGATTCCCTTCTGTTGAGCATCTCCACCT
>CAVIVH010000132.1:1659-4224 GCA_963646185.1 bacterium
CGCTGTGGTGCTGGCTCAGGAGCACTGAAATGCTCAGGCCCACATAACCCGTTCCGGCCACAGCAACTCTGATATCTTTAAATTCTTTCATATTCCGCTAATATACAAAATTTACAGTCATCTGGGGCTCCGTTCCGCAGGACTCACCGTCCCCACGAACTCTGCCGGGCCCGTGAGCCACACGTCAGAAAACGCCCTGCCGTCTCCGGACGGACGGAACGACACTTCCAGCCCGGCTATGCGGGCCTGCACCTTCACCGACACGCTGCCGTCCGCAGCCGGTGTCCCGGCTCCATGGCGAAGGTATGCGGCCGTTGCCGACGCGACTATCCCGGTGCCGCAGGCGAGGGTCTCGCCCTCCACTCCCTTTTCGAAAGTGCGCACCCTGATTCCGCCGGGAACCGGCCCGACGAAATCGGCGTTGGCTCCCCGGGGGGCGAACCTGGGGTCATGCCTGTAGCGGGGCCCCTCGGCGGCGATGTCGAGGCCGTCCACGTCATCCCTGAAGACGACGCAGTGGCGGGTTCCGGTGTCCAGGAACCAGGCACCGTCGTCATAGTTCCTTATGTCAGTGATGTCCTTCATTCCGAGCCTCACCGTGCAGGCGTTCCCGTCCCCGGACAGTATATATGCCGTGTGGGGGCCGTCCGGAGCCATGAAATGATAGCATTTCAGACCCGCCGAAGGCGATTTCGGGACTATGCCGAGCCTGTAGGCGAATGCGGCTATGCAGCGCCCGCCGTTGCCGCACATCATCCCCGAGGAACCGTCCGGATTCCAGAAGCTCATCCTGAAATCATAGGCCTCATCGTCCTCCAGCAGCATGAAGCCGTCGGAACCGAAGCCCGTATGCCGGTCGCACAGACGCCTGACATCTCCGGCGGAGATGCTCAGAGCGGCGCCTCTGCCGTCGGCGAGCAGGAAATCGTTGCCCGCGCCGTGATATTTATACAGCAGCATTTCAGATTCTGTCTATTTCTTCGCGGACAAGCGAGCCGAGCAGGTCCAGTCCGCTGACTATCTTTTCGGGCGGCATGAAGGAGAAGTTCAGCCTCATGGTGTTGCGCCCGCCGCCGTCGCTGTGGAAGAAGGAGCCTGCCACATAGGCCACGCCTGCGGAAAGGGCCCGGTCATAGAACTTCACACTGTCGAAGCCTTCGGGCATAGTCAGGAAGAGGAACAGACCGCCTTCGGGGCGGGTCCACGAGACGCCTTCGGGCATGACGCGGGAAAGGCGGCCGAGCATGAGGTCGCGCTTGGAGCGATAAAGGTCTATGCTCTTGCGCAGATTGGCGTCGAGCCTGCCGGAGCCCATGAACTCGGCTGCGACGTATTGGTCGAATATGGGTGGGCACAGGTCCAGCGACTGCTTGCAGACATAAATCTGGTCCAGCAGGGCCGGGGCGGCCAGTATCCACCCAAGACGGAAGCCCGGGGCGAAAATCTTGGAGAAAGAGCCCAGGTGCAGCACCCTGTCCGGGGCCATGGAATACATGGTGGGGAGGCTTTCGCCCTCATAGCGCAGCTCGCGGTAGGGGCTGTCCTCCACTATCAGGAAATCATATTTCTCCGCCAGGTCCGCGAGAATCCGCCTCTCCTCCGCGGAAAGAGTCTCCCCGGAAGGATTCTGGAAGTCCGGAATCATGTAGAGGAACTTGATGCACGCGCCTTCTTTCCTGAGGCCAAGTATCCTGTCCTCCCATGCTCCGCGGAATTCCGCCGGACTGCCGGGATGCGGGACGCCCTCGATCCGGGCACGGTAGGACTTGAAGGACTGCATGGCGCCGAGATAGGAGGGATTGGAGGTGAGGACCACGTCGCCCGGGTCCAGAAGGACCCTGGAGCATACGTCTATCCCCTGCTGGGATGAAGTCGTGATCTGGACCCTCTCCACGGGGATTCCATAGCGCCGGGAAATCACCCCGCGCAGCTCGGGGACGCCCTGGGTGGCGCCATACTGGAAAGCCTTGGCGCCGTATTTGTCCATCACCGCGGGCATAAGCTCCCTGAGGTCGGCCACCGGGAAGGTCTCGGCCGAGGGATAGCCCCCGGCGAAGGAATAGATTGCGGAAAGGTCCACCTTCTTGAAAATCTCCCTGACGGGGGACCTCATGAATGAGCCGGTGTCGGCAGAAAAGAATCCGGAATAGTCCATAAGGCCGGAAAGCTATCTCAATGCGTCTTCCAGAGCCACAGAAGCGGAGGTTCTGGAGTCGCGGTATTTGACTATGACGGGGCAATAGACCTGAATCCCCTCTGCGGCGGCTCTCCTGAGAGGTCTGCTGCCAGCTACAACGACCGCCGCCGGCGGAATCGCCAGCCTGCCTTCGGCATCGGCCTTTATCCATGCGCCGTTCACGCTGTCATAGACCGGAGTGGACCTGTTGAGTATGACCCCCGTGCCGAGCACGCAGCCTTCGCCGAGGAAGACCCCTTCATAGACCCCGCAGTTGCCGCCTATGAACACGTCGTCCTCCACTATCACCGGCATCGCTCCGGCAGGCTCGAGGACCCCGCCTATCTGCGCGGCGGCGGCGATGTGGACCCGTTTGCCGACCTGCGCGC
>CAVIVH010000133.1:0-4217 GCA_963646185.1 bacterium
TATCTCCACCATGCGCCGCTATTTCGACGAGGCCGGCTGCCTGGAGGTGGAGACCCCCATACTTCAGTCTATACCGGGCGGCGCCACCGCCCGTCCCTTCATAACCCACCACAACGCCCTGGACATAGACCTCTATCTGAGAATCGCCAACGAGCTCTATCTCAAGAGGCTGATAGTGGGCGGATTCCACGGAGTGTATGAGTTCGCCAAGGACTTCAGGAACGAGGGCATGGACAAGACCCACAACCCGGAGTTCACCTGCGTGGAGATTTATGTAGCCTACAAGGACTACAACTGGATGATGCAGTTCGTGGAGAATATGCTCGAGAAGGTGTCCACGGCCGTGAACGGCGGCACAGTAGTCGAAATCGCCGGCAACAGGGTGGACTTCAAGCCCCCTTACAGAAGAGTCCCCATCCTCGAGTCCATTAAGGAATACGCCGGAGTGGATGTGGCCGGAATGGGAGTGGACGAGCTCAGGGCCACCTGCAAGAAGCTCAAAGTGGAGTTCGAGCCTTCCATGGGAGTGGGCAAGCTGATCGACGCCATATTCGGAGAATATTGCGAAAAGAATTTCATCCAGCCCACCTTCGTGACCGACTATCCCGTGGAGATGTCGCCTCTGACCAAGCGCCACCGCGACAACCCCGCCCTCACCGAGAGGTTCGAGCTGTTCGTCTGCGGCAAGGAACTGGCCAATGCCTATTCCGAGCTCAACGACCCCATCGACCAGCTGGAGAGGTTCGAGGAGCAGGCCAGGCTCAAGAGCAACGGAGACGACGAGGCCATGTTCATAGACTATGACTTCGTGCGCGCCCTGGAATACGGCATGCCGCCGACTTCGGGTCTCGGAATGGGAATCGACCGCCTGACCATGTTCATGACCGGCCAGACGACAATCCAGGACGTCCTGTTCTTCCCGCAGATGCGCCCGGAGACCTTCGGCAGGGAAAAATAATGGTCTCACGGATAACTTCCGCCCGTAACCCGGGATTCACAGCTCTTCTCGCCCTGCAGGAAAAATCCAGACTGCGCCGCGGGAAGGGTCTTTTCGTTGTCGAGGGGCGCCGCGAGATTCTGCATGCACTGGAGGCGGGATATGTCCCGGAGGAGTTCTATGTGAACGGAGACATCCCCGGTTGGGAGAAGTTTCTGGACGAGGCCGGAGTGTCCGGCGACGCCAGAGTCTCCGAACTTCCCGGCTGGCTCTATTCCAAGGCTGCCTACCGCGAGGGCACCGAAGGCGTCATCGCCGTGCTCAGGGCCCGGGGCCACAGCCTGGAGGACCTTGTCCTCAGCAGGCCCGACCCGCTTATCGCCGTGGTGGAGTCCGTGGAGAAGCCCGGCAACCTGGGGGCCATACTCAGGAGCGCCGATGCGTCGGGCACCGACGCCGTCATCTTCTGCGACCCTCTCACCGACATCTACAACCCCAACCTCATCCGCGCCAGCCTGGGAGCCATATTCACCGTCCCCGTGGCCACAGCATCCTCGGCCGAGGCGATAGCCTGGCTGAAGGAGAGAAAAATCACGATATACACCGCACAGCTGCAGGACTCGCTTCCCTACTATGACGCGCCCATGACAGGCGGCGTGGCCATAGCCCTGGGCACGGAGTCCACCGGCCTTTCGGACGAATGGAGGAGGGCGGCCGACAGGCACGTCCGCATCCCGATGCTCGGAAAGCTGGATTCGCTGAACGTGTCGGTTTCGGCGGCCATTCTGCTCTACGAGGCCGTAAGACAAAGACAATCAAATGGATAAATTCGGACTTATAGGCTACCCGATCGCCGGCTCGCTGAGCCCGGCCCTCTTCGGAGCCGGATATGGCGGCAAATATGCCTATGACCTCATCGAGGACGCGGATTTCGAGCGTTCGTGGAAGAAGTTCCTGGAGGAATACAGGGCCATAAACGTGACCGCCCCCTTCAAGGAGAACGCCTTCGCGCAGGCAGTGGCCCTGGCCGCAGACGGACGCGGCAGCGTTTCCGGACCGGTCATGAAAACCGGCGCCGTCAACCTGATGGTGAAGATGGACGGCAAGATCGAGGCCCACAACAGCGACTTCACCGGCATCATACTCAGCGTGGCAGAGGCCCTTTTCCCGGGGCTGGTGCGCCAGTGCTATGAGGTCTATGGCGAGAGAGGCTACATCAAGGCCCATCAGTTTGTCCGCGAGAACATAGAGGAATATTATTCCGTGAAGCCTCAGGCTCTGGTGGTGGGCTGCGGAGGGGCCGGAAAGGCCGCCGCGGTGGCCGCCGCCGAGATGGGCTACAGCACGGTGATAATGAACAGGACTCAGGCCAAGGCCGGCGAGTTCGCGCTGAGCGTGCCCGAGTATCAGTTCATGGTGGACGGAATGAGCGACTTCCGGAACGCGTTCAGGGAGTGCGACCTGGTGATCTACACCCTGCCGCTTACGGTGGAGGAGACAGCCGCACTGGACGGCGACGATTTCCGGGGCACCGGCACGCGGCCCAAGGTCATCCTGGAGGCCAATTACAAGACGCCCTGCTTCGGGGCCCGCGAAGACTGCACTTATGTCTCCGGCAAAAGGTGGATTCTGTATCAGGCACTGACCGGCTATTCGCTGATGAGCGGGGAGACTCCGGATGTCACCGCCATGGAAAGAGTTGTGGAGAAATAGGGGATTTTTCGCCTATTTTCCGTAAATTGCACACATAAAAACAACCTTACGATGTCGCTAAACAAAGTCATGCTCATCGGCAATGTGGGCAAAGATCCGGAAGTCCGCTATCTGGGCGGCAGTCCCCAGGACGGAAACAATGCAAAGGTCGCCAGATTCCCCCTGGCCACTACGGAAAGATACAGGGACCGCGCCAGCGGCGAAATGAAGGAGACCACGGAGTGGCACAACATCGTGGCATGGAGGAACAGCGCCGAAGTCGCTGAAAAATACATAAGGAAAGGCACCCAGCTTTTCGTGGAGGGACGCATCCGCACCAACCAGTGGACGGACCAGGGCGGCAACAAGAGGTACACCACCGAAATCGTGGTGGACAACCTGCAGCTCCTGGGCAAGAAGTCCGACCGCGAGGACGGAATGCAGTGGCAGGGCGGAGCGCGCCCGGCGGTGCAGCCTGCGTCGGCTCCCGTGCAGCCCGTCGCCCCCGTGCAGCCGAAGGCCGACATTCCCGAAGGCCCGGACGACGACCTTCCTTTCTAGAGAATCATCACGCGCCGGGGTTCCGGCGGACATTTAACTGAAAACATATTCCTGAAAATGGCTAAAATAGATGTAGTTCTCGGGCTCCAGTGGGGAGACGAGGGCAAAGGTAAGATGGTGGATGTGCTGGCCGGAAGATATCCGGCCGTGGCAAGATTCCAGGGCGGTCCCAACGCCGGACATTCCCTCTATTTCGAGGGCAAGAATTTCGTGGCGAGGAGCATCCCCTCCGGAATTTTCCGCGACGGCTCCACCAATATCATAGGCAACGGCGTCGTGCTGGACCCCGTCACCTTCCGCGAAGAGTGCGCCAAGGTGGAGGCCATGGGCATAGACCCGGTGAAGAAGCTCCTCATCTCCAAGAAGGCCCATCTGATTCTTCCCACCCACCGTCTGCTCGATGCGGCCCAGGAGGCCGCCGCAGGCAAGGGCAAGATCGGCTCCACCCTCAAGGGCATCGGCCCCACCTACACCGACAAAACGGCCCGTCACGGCCTTAGGGTGGGCGACATCCTCGCCCCCGACTTCGCCGACAGGTTCGCCCGCCTGAAGGAGCGCCATGTGCGCCAGCTGAAGGACCTCGGCTATGAGTGCGACCCTTCGCAGAACGAGGCAGAGTGGATGGAGGCCGCCGAGTGGCTCAAGAGCTTCAGACTCATCGACTGTGAATATTTCGTGAATGACTGGCTCTCCGAAAAGCCCATGCTCGCGGAAGGCGCTCAGGGCACCCTGCTGGACGTCGATTACGGCTCCTATCCTTTCGTGACCTCCTCCTCCACATCCGTGGGCGGAGTCTGCACCGGACTCGGAGTCGCGCCGTCAAAGGTGGGACGCGTGTGGGGCATATTCAAGGCCTATTGCACCAGAGTGGGCAGCGGCCCGTTCCCCACCGAGCTGTTCGACGAGACCGGCGACAAAATCAGGGAGGTCGGCCATGAGTTCGGCGCAGTGACCGGAAGGCCGCGCCGCTGCGGATGGCTGGACCTGGTGGCCCTCAAATATGCAGTTATGATTGACGGGGTCACGG
>CAVIVH010000134.1:0-4148 GCA_963646185.1 bacterium
GCCTGTGCTCCATTTCGAGAACGACACCACCAATTCCTTCGTGGCCATCCCCATGGAGAAGCCCGCGGAGGCGGAAGAGAGCGAGTCCAAGGACGGCGAATCCTCAGACGGCGACCCCGAAAGCTCCGCGGCTGAGACGGCAGAGACCGGTGTGACTGCGACAGAGGGAACGAAACATGCCGGCGAAGAGCCTGAAAACGACGGCTCGGAACAGTCCCTGACCGCCTCCGGGGCCATAAGCCCAAAAAACAGCCAGTCAGAGGAGACCATTCTGTAAATCTATGGGAAACAACGGGTTCGGAACAATAATCCAGATTGGCGACTGCCTCGTCTCGGAGGACGTGGTGACGGAATTCTTCGCCTGCGACTATGAAAAATGCCGCGGCCGCTGCTGCGTGATCGGCGACAGCGGGGCCCCGATGAAAGAGGAAGAGGCCGAAGAGCTGGAAAAGAACTACGACATCTATTCCCCCCTGATGACCGAAGAAGGCAGGGAATGCGCCCTCGAAAACGGATTTTTCCAGATTGACAGAGACGGGGACATGGTCACGCCCGTCATCTCGCGGTCCCACGATGTGGAAGGCCTCGACTTCGTCCCGAACTCCTACGGGACCGTGGGCATCCCGGGCCTGGAGGACTGCGCCTATATCCACTACGAGAAAGACGGCAAGGGCGGGATCTATTGCATGTGCTCCCCTGAAAAATGCTTCTGCGAGGGCAAATGCTCCTTCCGGAAACCGGTCTCATGCAGCCTCTATCCCATAAGGGTGACCCGGCTGAGCAACGGCACGGACGCCCTGAACCTCCACAGATGGAGCATCTGCGCCGATGCCTATGAGAAGGGCCGCCGGGAAGGAATCAGGGTCTATCAGTTTCTGAAAGCCCCCCTCACCGAGGTCTATGGCCGGGACTTTTACGAAGCCCTCTGCGCCGCCGCCGACCATATACTTTCCCATTAAACTGCATCCGGTTCCCGCCGGAACCGGCCCGAATACGGACGTTATTCCGCCGGCACGAAGCCTGATGCCGAAGACTCGGGGCCGGCACGAAAACGGACAGCCGGGCCGCCGCAACGCCGCCGAAGGCCCCTCCGGACGCTATTCAGAGGTGACAAGGTCGAAACGGAGGTCTATGTCGCCGTAATGGCCCGTCTTGCCGGAATATTTTTCCAGATAGCGGCCGCTGAGCTGGCCTCGCCACACTATGTCGTCACGGGTGCGGAAAGGCAGGCTGATGTCGAAGCCATAGGTCTTGCTCTTGATCTTCACCTCCGCGGAGCACTTCCATGAAGTCTGGGTGCCGCCGTCGTCCTCGGTTATCAGGAAGCCGCAGGACTCCAGCTGGTCGGACCACTCGGACACCAGCACCGCATCGAAATTGACCGCCTTGCCTATGTCCCCGCGGCGGACCACTATCATGAAGTCCGTAACGCTGGGCGAATAGAGTTTGAGCTCGGCCTCGGTGCTGGCAGAGAAATCCTCCACGCTGCCGCACTTCACGAAGAACTCGGACGCTCCGGCGAACCAGGTGTCATAGGATCGTTTGGCGGTGAACTCCTTGAGTACCAGTGTCTTGAGCTCGCCGCCGTCACTCCTGGTACCGAGGCCTGCGGAGGCCGGAGACGGCTTTACGGTGACAGTCCCGCCGCCGCAGGAGCGTCGCAGCATCTCCAGGGAGGTGTAGGCCGCGTCGTCGTTGCGGTTCACCACCCACACGGGATTGGTCTCGGCATAGTCCAGGTCCACGGTCACCTCCTCCACGGCCCCGGACGAAGTGAGCCGGTAGCCGACATTGGAGTCGTAGCCCTCGCCCGGGTCGTATGTAATTGTGGGCGAAGCCGTTCCGTCCCATTTTTCAGAGAAGGGCCAGTAAATCTGCACGTCGGAGGCAGCCAGGGCCGAAAGATATTTCTCAGGAGACACGCCGGAAGAACTGCCGGAAACCACGGTTCCGGCCCGGAGCCCGGAGGCCTTGGTCGCCGAGGAGGACAGATAGTCCGAAATCAGGTCCCTCATGGGCGCGGAATACTCCCTGGCCGAGGCCTTGGACTCACGGTCTCCCACTCCGGAACCGGGCGAGGCGAAAAGGTCCTCCATGGTGTACTCCTCGTCATAGCCGTTGAGACAGGAGGCGGACACCGCGTCATGGACCTCGCCGACCTGCTCCGAGCCAATCGGCAGGGCCGCCAGAATCTCGGCAACGCGCGGGAGATCTATCGTCACTTCGCTCCCCGCCGCCGACTCTTCTTTCTCACAGGACATGGCGCATGGCAGACACAGCGCAAGCGCCCAAAAAAATCTCTTTGCGTTCATATGGATTCTGTTTTTCCGCAAAGAGAAGAAATAAATTCCGGACCCGGAAATTCTAATCGTGTAGTTTTAGAAACACGGATAAACAGCTGACGTTCAGACGCTTTTGTGATAGACCACAATGCGGCTTCTGTCATTGATGTCTCTGAGGACCTCCACTCCGGAGAAGCCCGCGTCCGAGAAAATCCGGGCCGTGGGGACTGCCAGGTCCTCATTTATCTCGGCCATTCCCGTCCCGCCCGCGGCCAGCAGCCGTTTGGAGAGCAGAGCTATCGCCCGGTAAAACACAAGAGGGTCGGAATCCGGCACGAATAGGGCCAGATGCGGCTCGAAGTCCAGCACGTTCACCCTCATCAGGGCCTTTTCTGAATCCCGCACATAGGGCGGATTGGACAGCACGAGAGCGAAGGTCCCCAGGTCGGGAAAGTTCTCAGTGTCAAGCACATCGGCCTTCACGAAAGACGGAGCCTTCCATACTCCGCAGGCAGGGCCGCCAGCCGGAGACACTGAGCAGGCACCGTCCGCAGAAACAACGGCACTGCCAGCCGGAGACGCGGCGCGGGCACCGTCCGCAGAAAAACAGGCATCGGCCGCGGAAAAGGGCTGGGTCTCCGCAGTGCGCAGTGCGCCGTCGCTTATGTCCACACCCGTGACCTGCGCTCCGGGGACATCCAGGGCCATAGTCCAGGCCACGCAGCCCGAGCCCGTGCACAGGTCCAGAATCCGGATTCCGGCCTCCGGAGCTCCGGCCGCAGACCGCCCGAAAGGACCGCCCTCCCGAACCATACGCTCCGCCTCCCGGCGTGCGCCGGCGCAGAGCTGCCCGGTCTCCCCGCGGGGAATCAGCACCGACGGGTTCACATTGAACATCCTCCCGCAGAACTCGGCCCGCCCGGTCACATACTGGACAGGCTCCCCCGCGCACAGACGCTCCAAGGCCCTGCGCAGCACGTCCACCTTTTCCGCAGGCACCGGAGTCCCGGGCTCGATTATGTGGGTGTAGCTTTTGGTGCCGAGAAGGTCGCCGCACAACAGGAGCACAACGCTTCTCGCTTCCCCCTCCGGATAAAGAGGAAGAAGCGAGCAGACGGCCTCCGCGATGAAATCCTTCAGCAGGAGCCCTTCCAAAGAAGCTCCCCGCGGCATCAGGAGTTCTCGATGATGGAGGTAAGGAAGGAAGTGATGTCGATTCCGGCAGTCCTCAGCATCTTGGGGACGAGAGAGGCGCTGGTCATTCCGGGGATGTTGTTCACCTCCAGAAAATAGAGCCCGTCTTCGGCGGCGATGTAGTCCACCCTGACAAGGCCCTTGCACCCCAGACGGGTGTAGATGGCGCGTGTGGTGGCGGCCACGGTGTCCGCAAGCACGGAGGAGATCTCGGCGGGGCAGACCTCGCTACTGTGTCCGTTGTACTTGGCATCGTAGTCGAAGTACTCGTTCTCGGTTATGATCTCGATCACGGGAAGAGTCTTGACCTCACTGCCGTCAAAATAGGCGGCGCAGGTGAGCTCGCGGCCCCTGATGGCCTTCTCGACTATCACCGTGGAGCCCTCGGAGAAGGCATAGTTCACGGCCACGGGAAGCTGCGAAGCCTCAGTGACCTTGGTGATGCCGAAGCTGGAGCCGCCGTCGGTGGGCTTCACGAACAGGGGAAGGCCGAGCCTTTCCACTGTCTTGCGCGAGAACTCCTCCACGTCGTCACCCTTGCGGATGAAGGCGTCGGGAGCCAGCTTCACGAAGTCGGCGCCACGCATATAGCTCTTGCAGGAATATTTGTCGAACACCACGGCCGACACGAAGGAGCTGCAGCTGCTGCACGGGAGGCCGAGCATCTCGAAA
>CAVIVH010000135.1:0-4125 GCA_963646185.1 bacterium
CCTTTATCCAGTCGCCGTCGGGACTTTTTCCCAGCAGATAGAACAGTTTCGCCAGCGCGCTTTCGGTGGTGCTGTCGTATCCGCTTATCACTCCGGCCTTTTCCAGAGTCTTGCCGTTGGCATAGAGCCCCATGTCCACTTTTCCCGTAAGACATTGAGTGACATTGACCAATATTTTCCCCCTGGCGGCGGCTTCGGCGACCGTGTCCGTGAACCAGGGCGCGCCCGGCGCGTTGCCGGCGCCGTAGGTCTCCAGTATCACGGCCCTGGACGAAGTGTCGCACAGGAAGTATCTCACGGCCTCGGGAGTGATGCCGGGATGGATCTTGAGAATCGAGACCCTGGTGTCGAGCTTCGTGTTTATGGACACGTTCTGGTACCAGTCCAGGGGCTTCCTGATCCTGTCGGGGTAATATCTCATGTTGATTCCGGCCTCCGCCAGAGGGGGGAAGTTCGGCGACGCGAAGGCTCCGAAGGCCTCGGCATTGGTCTTGACGCTTCTGTTGCCGCGTATCAGGTTGGAGCCGAAGAAGATGCAGACTTCGGGAACCATTGCGTGGCCCTCCCGGTCCATGGCCGCGGCGATTTCCACCGAGGAGATGAGATTCTCACGCCCGTCGGTCCTTGGGGCCCCTATCGGCAGCTGGCTGCCCGTGAATATGACAGGTTTGGTGAGCCCGTCCAGCATGAAGCTCAGCGCCGACGCGGAATAGGACATGGTGTCCGTCCCGTGCAGGATCACGAAACCATCATACTCCTCATACTTGTCCCGTATGAGCTCCGCAAGGGCCTGCCAGAGGCCCGGCTCCACGTCCGACGAGTCGATCAGGGGGTCGAAGGCCCATGTGTCAATCCGGACTGAAAACTTGCGCAGCTCCGGGACCTCGTCCTGAATCTGGCTGAAGTCGAAAGGCTTGAGGGTCTGGTCCACCGGATCCTGCCTCATGCCGATGGTCCCTCCCGTGTAGATGATGAGAATCGATGCTTTTCCGGTCATTTCAGTGAAAAAAGCCTGGTTGCGTTTTCTGTGGTGCGGGCCGCGACCTCTTCCCGGTCCAGCCCCTTGATTTCAGCTATCTTCGCCGCCACCAGGGGCAGGCGGGAGCTGTCGTTTCTCTGGCCGCGGTATGGAGTAGGGGACAGATAGGGCGTGTCGGTCTCGAGCACTATGCACTCGAGCGGAATCTTCTCCACCGCCAGCGGCAGACGCGAGTTCTTGAAAGTGACCACTCCGCCTATGCCCACCGACCAGTCGCCATAGCCGCGCAGTCTGCAGAAGGTCTCCCAGCTTCCGCTGAAGGCGTGCAGGTTGCCCCTGAGATTCAGGCTCCGGCATTCATCGAGAACCGAGAAGAAATCCTCTGTGGCATCCCTGAGGTGGATGTTCACCGGCAGGTCATGCTGCGCGGCTATCCTCAGCTGCTCCCTGAGGGCCAGTTTCTGGAACTGAGCGTTCTCGGCGGTGGTGTGATAGTCCAGGCCGATTTCTCCGATGGCCACAGGACTACAGTCTTCCAGCCGGGCGCAGATCTCTTCAATCTCCTTCTCCCAGCCTTCGCCGGCCGATTCGGGATAGAGACCGAGCATATGGCAGAGGACTCCGGGATATCTTGCGGTCTGCCGCAGCATCCGGTCCCTTTCGGCACTGCCCACGTCCGCCTGGATCATCTTGACCACTCCGGCTCCGACGGACCGTCCGATAGCGGCGTCGGCATCTTCCTCAGAAGTGAAGGCCTCGTCGTAGTAATGAACATGGGTGTCTATATACTTTGCCATACCGGGCCCAAAGGTACACAAATTTTTCACGCCGGCGAACAGTGCCCCAGCAGATCCATGTCCACCAGCCCGTCATAGAGAAACATTTCAAGGATCCCCGACACCGTCCAGTAGGGCAGCCCCGTGGTCTGCGCCACGGCAGCCGCGTCCGGCCGTTCCCCGCATTCCACGGCCCTCGCTACCGAGACCACCTCGTCCGCCCCGAAGCCTCCGCCGCTCTCTCCGTATTTCTGCCGGGCCACCGCCGCCAGCTCCCTTTTTCTCCTGCCGCGGCCGCCGGCGTCCCCCAGGCCGAGCTCCTTCACCAGGTCCTCCGGGCTGAATATGGCCTCGGCCGTCTTCTCCCTGATCAGGAAGTTGCAGCCCTGCGAGCGCGCGTCCTCCAGCCGTCCCGGGACCGCATAGACGTCCCGGTTGTAGGAATATGCCAGCCTGGCGGTCATCATCCCGCCGCCCTTCACCCGCGATTCCACAAGTATCACGGCCATGGAGAGGCCCGCTATTATCCGGTTCCGCCTCAGGAAATGAGGGGCCAGCGGCATGGTGCCCTCGGGATAGTCCGTCACCAGCGCGCAGCCCGGTGTCCTGGCGATCCTGTCGGCCATTCCGGAGTGCCGGCAGGGGTATGTGCTGTCGATGCCGGTGGCCATCACCGCGGCAGTCGGCAGCCCGGCATCAAACGCCGCCCTGTGGGCCGTTATGTCTATGCCATAGGCGAGCCCGCTTATTATCAGCGGCTTTGTCTTTGCCCCGGCCAGGCATTCCACGATTCTTTTTGTCCACTCCTTGCCGTACATGGACATGTCCCTTGTCCCGACTATGGCCACGGCCGGCCTGGAGGCGAAGATTTCGTCCGGGGACGAGACACCTTTTACATAAAGGCCCAGCGGAGGGTCATCGCAGCATTCCCTGAGCATGGCCGGGTAGTCCGCGTCGGCGATTGTGACGAACCTCGCCCCGTCCCTTTCCGTCCGCTCCAGTTCCTTCTCAGCCTGCTCGAGCGCACGGGCGTTCAGCTCATACACATGGATGCCGAACTCTCCTGCGGCCATGCGGAGCTTCTCCTTGTCCGCGTCGAACAGGGCCGCCGCCCCGCCGGCATATTCTATCATGTGAAGCCCGAGGGCCGGTCTGAAGCCGAAAATCCTGTTCGCCGCGCAATATGCGACCTTCTCTCTGTCCATGTGAAGCTGTTTTTGTCTTCGCCGAAATTACTCATTGCCGGCCTTGGAAAAGCAGACGGCCGGCCCTGACAGGACCGACCGCCGCGTATTTTATGTGAATTCTGACTTTTCTTCCGGAAAACTTACCGGGTAAGGATTTATTCTTACCGGTCAGCTATTTCTTATATGATGAGCATCGCGTCTCCATAAGGCCCGAACTTGTAGCCGTTCTCCAGCGCCGACTTGTAGGCGTTCATCACCTTCTCGTAGCCTCCGAAAGCGGCCACCGACATGAGCATGGTGGAGTAGGGGAGGTGGAAGTTGGACACTATGGCGTTGGGGACGCAGAACCTGTAGGGCGGGAATATGAACTTGTTGGTCCATCCGTCATAGGCGTTCACCTCGTCGTTGGTGGTGACATAGGTCTCCAGGCCCCTCATGACGGTCACTCCCACGGCCAGGACCTTGTGGCCCTGCCTCTTGGTGGCGTTGATGGCGTCGGCGGCTTCCTGGGAGATTATCAGCCTCTCGGAATCCATCTTGTGCTTGGACAGGTCCTCCACATCCACCTTGCGGAAATGTCCGATTCCCATGTGGACGGTGATGAACACTTTGTTGATATCCTTGAGTATCATCCTGTTGAACAGCTCCCTGCTGAAGTGCGTGCCTGCTGCGGGGCAGGCCACGGCTCCTTCGTGGGCCGCGAAGATGGTCTGATAGTTCTCGGCGTCCTCGGGAGTGACCTCCTCCTTGACCCATTTCGGCACCGGAGTCTTTCCGAGGCTGTAGAGAGTCTTCTTGAAGTCGTCGTATTCCCCGTCATAGAGGAAGCGCAGGGTGCGTCCGCGCGAGGTGGTGTTGTCTATCACCTCGGCGACCAGGCTCTCGTCCTCGCCGAAATAGAGCTTGTTGCCGATCCTTATCTTCCTGGCCGGATCCACGATCACGTCCCAGAGCCTCTGCTCCCTGTTGAGCTCCCTGAGAAGGAACACCTCGATCTCGGCTCCGGTCTTCTCCTTGTTGCCCTTGAGCATGGTGGGGAACACCTTGGTGTCGTTCAGGACGAAGGTGTCGCCTTTGTCGAAATAATCGATTATGTTCTTGAAAATCTTGTGTTCGATTTCTCCGCTTTCGCGGTGAAGGACCATGAGCTTGCACTCGTCCCTCCATCTGGGAGGCTCCGAGG
>CAVIVH010000136.1:0-4124 GCA_963646185.1 bacterium
GCTCGGAGGTCTTGCCGTCCTTGATAAGCTTGTTCTGTGCCTTGAGTCCGTCGGCCAGCTCGATGCTTCCGAGCTCGGTGGAAAGGTCTCTGACCTTTTCGCCCCCGGCGTTCACGGTGAAGGCCTCCTTGATGTTCTCGCTGTACTGCTTGAGGACATTGTCATTGCCCTGACCGGAAATCTCAGCCTTGGTCCCGTACTGGGCGGCTGTCAGCATCTGGCTGATGGTCTCGGCCTTGATGTTGGCGTCCTGCTTGTCTTTCAGCGACAGGGACACGAAGGAAAGAAGCGCCGCAACCAGAATGACGACGATAGCCGTATATACAACTGTATATGTATTGCTGTTTGTGTTCATATTCTTTCTGATTTAAGCGGCATTGTATTTTTTGGCTCTCCTCTTGATTGCGGAGTTGGTCACGCAGTAGTCAATGAGAGGTGCGAAGGTGTTCATGAGCAGGATGGCCAGCATCATGCCCTCTGCATAGCCGGGGTTGAACAGTCTCACGGTGACGCAGACAGCGCCGATCAGGAAACCGTAGATCCATTTTCCGACTTCGGTCTGGGCAGCGGTGACAGGGTCGGTGGCCATGAAGACCGTACCGAATGCGAAGCCGCCGAGGACGAGCTGATAGCAGGCGGGAACGTCAGTCACTCCGCCGATCTGTCCGAGCCAACCCACGAGGAGCGCTCCGGCCACGGAGGATACCATGATCTTCCAGCTTGCTATGCCGGTCCAGATGAGAATCACGGCGCCGATGAGGATGGCGATGACGGATGTCTCTCCGACCGATCCGGGGATGTCACCTGCGAAGAGGTGCCAGAAAGAATAGCCGAGGTTGTCCACTCCGCCGCCTCTGAGGCCTGCGAGAGGAGTTGCGCCTGTGATGGCGTCCTCGCCGCATCTGTGGGCGATCCACACCTGGTCTCCGGACATCTTGCTCGGATATGCGAAGAACAGGAATGCGCGGGTGAGCAGGGCGGGGTTGAGGAAGTTCATTCCGGAACCTCCGAACACCTCCTTGCCGAACACGACTGCGAAGGCGACTGCGATTGCGAGAGTCCAGAGGGGAACGTCCACGGGGACGATGAGCGGGATGAGCATTCCCGACACCAGATAGCCCTCACTGACTTCCTCGCCGCGGATCTGCGCGAAAGCGAACTCTATGCCCAGGCCCACGATGTAGGCGACCAGGTAGAGGGGAAGCACTTTCAGGAAACCGAACCAGAAGTTGTGGAGAAGAGTCCAGTCTTCACCGATTCGGCTGCTGTACTGATATCCCACATTCCACATTCCGAAAAGGGCTGCGGGGATGAGGGCGATGACCACTATTATGAGAATCCTCTTCAGGTCGATCGAGTCCCTCACGTGCGAGCCGGTCTTGGTGACCGTGGCGGGAACGCGGAGGAACGTGTCGAAGGCATCGACCGTGGAGTGAAGGAATCCGAGTTTTCCGCCTTTCTCAAAAAGGCCGGGGTTTGTTTTGTTTTCTTCCATAATTCTGATTCCCTATTATGCCATTTCTTTGAGCATCAGGTCGATGCCCTTGGATATAATGTCCTGGATGTCGTTCTTCGAAGGGTCTGCGAACTCGCAGGTTGCAAGATCCTCGGGAAGAACCTCATAGATGCCGTATTTCTCCATGTCGTCGATGTTGCCGGCAAGGCAGGCCTTGACGAGATAGATCGGGAAGATGTCCATGGGAAGGACCTTTCCATAGACGTCGGACATCATGAAGGTGCGCTCTCCGCCGTGGGTGTTGGTGTCCATGCTGTACTTCTTGCCGGGGCAGAGCCACGAGAAGTAGGAGCGCTGGGAGCTGTACTGGTTGAACCTGAAGGGCTTGAGCCAGCCGAGAACCTCTCTTTCCCTTCCTTCGTGGAGGAGGGTCACCTGATTGTCGTAGTAGCCCAGATAGCCGTCCTCGCCGACATTGGTTCCGGAGAGGGCGTCGCCGCTCACGAATCTCACGTCCTTCGCGGAGTTGTCATAGAACTCCTTGAGGTCGTGCATGGAGATCCCGGGATATGCGTCCACGTAGGCGGGGTTTTTCGCGACAGGTCCGGTCACGGCCACTTTTCTGGAGAGGTCGACCTTGCCGGTGTTGAAGAGCTTTCCGATTGCGGCCAGCATCAGGAGAGACACTGTCCACACGGTTTCGCCCTTGCGGATGGGGGAGATGTGGCTGATCTGCACGCCCACGTTGCCTGCCGGATGCTTTCCGGAGACGGTGTGCATAATCACATGCTCGATTTTGTGGAAAGGGGTGCTGGAGCTCTTCTCCGCGTTGATGGAGAAATGCACTCCGCCGTCGGTGAGCTTGGCAAGGGCGTCCACGCCTGCCTGCACGTCGGCGACTCTGTCGGCGAGGACATAGTCGCTGTCAGCCGCGAGGGGGGCGGTGCTGAACGCCGACACGAAGATGGCCTTGGGCTTGACTTCGGGATCGGCGAGAATGCCATAGGGACGCTGGATGAGGGAAGCCCACAGTCCGCTCTTGAGAAGGAGGGACTTGACGTCCTCGGCCTTCATCGCCGACGGATTCTGTGCTCCGAAGTCGACATAGCTCTGGACATCATCCGCCTTGATGCGGACCTCAAGCAACTTTCTCTTTTCGCCCCTGACTATCTCGGCAACCATTCCGCTGACCGGAGATGAAAAAAGAATGTCGGGGCACTTCTTGTCGGCCATCAGAGGTGAACCTGCAAGGACCTTGTCGCCTTCTCTGACCAGAAGTCGCGGTATAAGACCGTGGAAATCAGTGGGTTTGACGGCGATAATGTCAGGCTGCACCTTTTTGACGGTCTCCCGGACCGCTTCCCCCTTTATAGGGATGTTCAGTCCTCGTTTGAGTACGATGTTGTTTGACATTATTGAAGAAATTAATATAATTATATCTCTCTTTTAAGGAAACGCAAAGTTAACCATTATTTTCTTAATTTTGCTCCGTTATTGATGTAAGTTTCGCGGGGCGGAACCAGTGTTTATGGAGAATAATATCGGAAGAATACTCGACGGTCTGGACCGTGTCCAGCGCGAGGCTGTGGAATGTGAGAAGGGTCCGGTCCTGATAGTGGCCGGCGCAGGGTCGGGAAAGACGAGAGTGCTTACGGGCAGGATCGCCTATGTGCTGGAAAAGGGCTGTCTTCCGGACAGGATTCTGGCTTTGACCTTTACGAAAAAGGCCGCCGGCGAAATGAAGGAGAGAATCGGGGCCATGGTCGGGGAGCGGAAGGCCCGCCGGCTGTGCATGGGCACGTTCCATTCCGTATTCATCCGCTTTCTGCGGGAATATGCCGACAGGCTCGGATATCCGCAGTCGTTCACCATCTATGACACCTCTGACTCCCAGAGCGCGATAAAGCGCTGCATCAAGGAGCTGGGGCTCGACGACAAGACATATAAGCCCAAGTCCGTGCTTTCGCGCATATCGGCCGCCAAGAACGAGCTGTGGACCCCCGCCTCCTACCGCAGGGACGTCGAGCGGATGAAGTCCGACGCCTATGCCAGGATGCCGCGCGTGTGCGACATCTATGAGGCCTATCAGAAGATCATGAAGCAGTCCGGAGTGATGGATTTCGACGACATCCTCCTGAATATGAACATCCTGCTCAAGAACCATCCCGACGCGCTGGAATCGATAGCCGGCCGATTCGACTATATCCTCGTGGACGAGTACCAGGACACCAACTATTCCCAGTATCTGATTCTCAAGAAGCTGTCGGCCGCGCACAGGAACATCTGCGTCGTGGGCGACGACTCGCAGTCCATCTACGCTTTCCGCGGCGCGAGGATACAGAACATACTCAATTTCGGAAAGGACTATCCCGAGTGCCGCATATTCAAGCTGGTCAACAACTACCGTTCGACGGGCAACATAGTGGGGGCCGCGAATTCCGTGATAGCCCACAACGAGGGGCGCATCCCCAAGGACTGCCTCTCAACCGGCGCGCAGGGCGAGAAGATACATCTCATGAAGGCATACACGGACAGGGAGGAAGCCTCCATGGTGACGTCCTCCATTCTCAGGAGGCTGGCGGACGAGGGGGCCATGTACAGGGATTTCGCCGTCCTGTACAGGACCAATTCCCAGTCCAGGGTGCTTGAGGAGGCTCTGCGCAAGCGC
>CAVIVH010000137.1:0-2660 GCA_963646185.1 bacterium
CATCATAATAGTCTGTCCCTTTGGGAGTTGCGATGACCTTGACGCACGGCTTGAGGGGCTTGGCGAACCAGAGGTCGCTGATATTGTCCTCGGGGATGCAGATCACCAGGGGAATGTTGTTGTCGGAGCAGACTCTGGCGAAGGCCCTTGCGGTGTTGCCGGCGGACTGCACCACCAGCACCCTCTTGGTCTTTTTGGGCAGTCGGGCGCAGACGGCATAGGCCTCGGTCTCCTTGAAGGAGCAGGTCTCCATGCGGGCGCCGATCTTGGGCCAGCAGCCGGAGAAGGTTATATACAGATTGCTGAGTCCCAGCACTTTGGCCAGGCCGGTGCTCTTATAGGTCACAGGGGCGTGCGAGTTCCTGAGGGTGCGGACGATGGGAAGCCAGTCGGCATATCTGTAGAGACCCTTCAGGTCGTCGCGGGGAGTGAAGCGCTGCTGATAGACGGCGCGCACGAGCGAGGGGGAAGGGGACTGGGGATCGGCCAGAGTCCAGCCTTCGTCCATGAAAATCCTCCCGTCCGCGACGTTCTGGAGCTTATAGGATGTGGGTTTGAAATTTGCCATTGTATGTGTTGTATTTTGATGATTTACAGATGTTTGAACAGCCAGAAGATGTAGGCGCCATAGCACAGCAGGAACAGTGTGGCGTCACATCTGCCGATTTTGTCGTTTCTTCCGGTGTATGCGGCCAGCAGCAGGAGCACCGAGCTCAGTATCAGCACACCCATGTCCACAAAGGTTATGGATGCCAGCGAAAGGGGAGTGATCACGGCCGATCCGCCGAGTATCAGCAGGATGTTGAAGATGTTGGAGCCTATCACGTTACCCAGGGCGAGCTGTCCCTTCTTCCTGACGGCGGCCACCACGCAGGTGGCGAGTTCCGGCAGGGAAGTTCCTCCCGCAAGAATCGTGATGGCTACGAACTTGTCGCTGACATGGAGCGCCCTTGCTATGGATGTGGCGGAGTTCACGAAGAGCTTCCCGCCGGCGACCAGAGCCGCTATTCCGCAGATTATCAGGACTATAGACACGAAAGTGCCGCGGGATTTTGTCTCACCTTCAGGAGCGTCGGAATCCTGCCTGCCGTTCTTCAGGGAGCGGTACATATAGATTCCGAACAGGACAAGCATCAATATGCCCTCCAGGCGTCCCAGGGTGTTTTCGCCGATTCCGAACAGGGTTTTCTTCATTCCCAGCGCCAGGACCAGCAATGAAACCGCTATGTTTACCGGAACGACTTCCTTCTTGGTGTCGGGGCTGAGCGCGAGGGGGAGAATGAGGGCCGTGATGCCGGTTATGAACAGGACGTTGAAGATGTTGGAACCTATCACGTTGCCTATCGCCACGTCGGCGTTGCCTTCTATGGCTCCGAGAAAGCTCACGACCATCTCGGGGGCGGAGGTCCCGATGCCGACTATGGTGAGACCTATCACGAATTCGCTGATTCCGGCCTTTCTGGCCACGCTGGAGGCTCCGTCCACCAGGATTTCGGCGCCGCCCACGATCAGGACGAGCCCGAGTATCAAAAGAATGACCGTCAGTAACATTTTTCTAAGGTAGCTATATTTTTTCTAAATGAGGTCAAGGGCGCAGATGTTTTCCACGTGCTGGGTGTGCGGAAACATGTCCACCGGCTGGACGGCGGTGATTCTGTACCTGCTGCAGAGCACTGCGAGGTCTCTGGCCTGGGAAGCGGGGTTGCAGCTGACATAGACTATGCGTCCGGGGGCGGCGTCAAGTATCACCTTGGCCACGTCGGGGTGGATTCCGGCCCTGGGCGGGTCCAGAATGACCACGTCGGGGCGGCCGTTTTCCTCTATGAAGGCCGGGGTGAGGACGTCTTTCATGTCTCCGGCATAGAAGCGGCAGTTGTCTATGCCGTTCATGCGGGTGTTCATCTTTGCGTCCTCGATGGCCTCCGGCACATATTCGACGCCCACCACGCGGCTTGCTCCGCCCGAAACGAACTGGGCTATGGTGCCGGTGCCGGTGTAGAGGTCATAGACGGTCTCCGAGCCGGTGAGTGCGGCCAGCTGCCTGACAGCGCTGTAGAGCTTGTAGGCCTGCAGGCTGTTGGTCTGGTAGAAAGACTTCGGCCCGATTCTGAAACGGAGGTTCTCCATGGTCTCGGTGATGCATTCATCGCCATTGTAGAGGATGCATTCCTGGTCCGAAACCGAGTCGTTCAACTTGGTGTTGATTATATAGTAAAGCGAAGTTATCTGAGGAAAGGCTTCAAGTATTGCGTCCAGCAGGTGCTCCCGGGTTTCGCGGTCCTCGCGGAAGAAAACGAGTGTCAGCATGACCTGGCCGTTCTCGGCAGTGCGGATGATCATGTTACGGATGTAGCCATGGTTCTCGCGTATGTCAAAGAACTCCAGCCCGTGCTCCAGGGCATATTTCTTCACGAAAAGGCGTATGGCATTTGAGGGTTCGCGCTGCAGGTGGCAGTTTCTGATGTCCAGGACCTTGTCGAAGAACTTTCCCACATGGAATCCGACTCCGCAGCGGTCGGCCGGGGACAGATTCTCCGGATTTTCGTCCTTTTCCAGCCATCTCTTGCAGGAGAACGTGTATTCCAGCTTGTTTCTGTAGTATTCGGTGCGGTCGGAGGGGATTATCGGGGAAATCTCCGGAATCTGCAGATGTCCGATCC
>CAVIVH010000137.1:2670-4120 GCA_963646185.1 bacterium
GAGCTGGTCTTCATAAGGCAACGGCTGCCATTTGCAGCCTCCGCATACTCCGAAATGTTCGCAGAACGGGGCGAGCCTGCGCTCCGACGGCTTCACGATGTCGGTGATGAAGCCCTCCAGATAGTTTTTCTTCTTTTTGGTGACGCGGACGTTGACCACATCGCCGGGCACGGCGAAGGGGACGAAGAGAACCGCGCCGTCCACATGGGCGAGGGCCTTGCCTTCGGCGGCTACATTTTCTATGAGGACATTCTCTAAAAAGAGGTCTAGTTTCTTTCTGGGCATAGATTAGTTAACATAATATAAATTGTGTAACAAAACTGCGAAGGTGTTTTAATTGCGGAGACGAAGTTAACAATTATCAATTTCTTTTTGTGTAATTTTACGCGGCGGCTGACGTTTTTGAGGCCGCGACGGCAGGCCTCCGGGCGTCCGAAAACGCCCGAAATGGTGCCAAAAAGGCCATAACAAAAAAGTTAGGCAAATAAACGTCTTTGTTTTATTAATTGAGAATTCGATGATTGCGTCTTTACCTCCGCTTCCGGAACGGATGAGGCCCAAAACCCTTGAAGAATATGCCGGACAGCGGCATCTTGTGGGAAAAGGCTGTGTCCTGAGGAATCTCGTGGACTCCGGCAACCTCACTTCGTTCATCCTCTGGGGCCCTCCGGGAGTCGGAAAGACCACGCTTGCCCGCATTGTCGCCACCTCGCTGGACCGTGAGTTCTACACACTCTCGGCGGTCAGCGCCGGGGTCAAAGACGTCCGCGAAGTCATCGACAAGGCCCGCGCCGACCGCGCATCGGTGTTCGGAGCCGTCAAGGGCGCGCCGATACTCTTCATAGACGAAATCCACCGCTTCAGCAAGTCCCAGCAGGACGCGCTTCTGGGCGCCGTGGAGGACGGCAGCGTGGTCCTGATCGGTGCCACGACCGAAAACCCTTCATTCGAAGTGATCAGTCCCCTGCTGTCCCGCTGCCAGGTTTTTGTGCTTAAGTCGTTGGATAAAGAGGACTTGGAGTCGCTCATGCAGCGCGCGCTCAGGGAAGACGTGATTCTCGGCGGCATGGACATAACCGTCCGCGAGGACGAGGCCCTGCTCCGCTACAGCGGCGGCGACGCCCGCAAGCTGCTCAATATGCTCGAAATCCTTGTAGACTCCTTCGCCGCCGGCGAAAAGGTAGTGATAGACAACGCCGTGGTGGCCTCAAAGCTCCAGGAAAACCCTGCGCGTTATGACAAGGGCGGCGACATGCATTATGACGTCATCTCCGCCTTCATAAAGAGCATCCGGGGGTCCGACCCCAACGCGGCCATATATTACCTGGCCAGGATGATAGAAGGCGGCGAGGACCCGATTTTCATAGCCAGACGCCTGTGCATATCAGCAAGCGAGGACATCGGGCTGGCCAATCCCAACGCCCTTTTGCTGGCCAACGCCGCCTTTGAC
>CAVIVH010000138.1:0-4104 GCA_963646185.1 bacterium
GACTATCTCCGCATCGGCACCTATGACAACTACACCAAGGCCTATGCCGACAGCATCTCCTATCTCCGCACCCTCAGAGAGCATCCCGACTGGGACGAGTACTGGGAGTCCCACACAGTGACCAAAGGCCATCTCCACGACGTGAAACCCGCCGTGATGGTAGTGGGCGGATTCTTCGACAAGGAAGACTGCTACGGCGCCCTTGACGTCTATAAGTCCATGAAGGCCCAGAGCCCCGAGACCGAGCTCTATCTCGTGGACGGTCCCTGGTTCCACGGCGGATGGACGCGCGGAATGTCCTCCGTGTGGGGCAACATGTACTTCGGCGAGGAAGCAACCTCCGAGTACTACATGAAGAACATCGAATATCCCTTCTTCGCCTACTATCTGGAAGGCAAAGGCCAGAAACCCGAAGAGGGCGCAATGATCTATGACTCCGGCGCAAGACACTGGACATTCTACAAAGAAGGCTGGCCCGAGGTCTCCCGCGCCGACGCCACCCCCTTCTATCTCCATGGCGACGGCTCTGTCTCCACCGCCGCCCCCAAGGGCAAGAGCGTCGTGAGCTATGTCAGCGACCCCGCCAACCCCGTGCCCTACCGCTCCCTGATCGAGGACGGCGTGAGCAGAAACTACATGGTTGATGACCAGAGATTCGCCGACCAGAGGCCCGACGTCGTCAGCTTCAGGACCGAGCCCCTCATGGAAGACCTCACCCTCGCAGGTGAAATCGAGGTCAACCTCAGCGTGGACATCAGCGGCACCGACGCCGACTTCATCGTGAAGGTCATCGACGTGTTCCCCGACGACTTCGACTGGTACAGCGAGCTCGGCATGGCACCCTATAACCCCTACGACCCCAGCGCAGAGCAGTCCAAGGTCCGCTTCAACGACTATCCGATGGGCGGCTGCCAGTTCATGGTCAGGGGAGAAGTCATGAGAGGCAAATATCGCGAGAGCTTCTCCGACCCCAAGCCCTTCGAGCCCGGCAAGACGACTACGGTCAGGTTCAACATCCCCGATGTCGCCCACACCTTCAAGAAAGGCCACAGCCTCATGATCCAAGTCCAGTCCTCATGGTTCCCGCTCGTGGACCGCAACCCCCAGACCTTCTGCAACATCTACACTTGCGACGAGTCTGCCTATGTGAAATCTGACATCAACATCCACTGCGACGCCGACGCTCCTTCCTATGTGAAGCTGCCCGTGGCCAAGCGCTAAACGGAAGATACAGATTATAATCAGAAGAGGATGCCCCGCCCGGGCGTCCTCTTTTTTCGTGGAAAAAACAGGCTCAGACGGCAGAAACATAATCCTTTTAACCGGTTAAATCATAAATTTTTTGTTTTTTATGTGAAAAGACACTATCTTGGCCAGTTGACGGCAATATTTTATATTTATGTCCTGACGCAAGAATGCTTACATCCCGATGCAAGGTTCGCACAGGATAAGAATTTAATAGTTAGTGGTGTTGCCGCACAGATGCACCTGATGGGAAAACGAAGACTTACAGTACTCGGCTTCATCGCAGCCACAAGCCTGTTCTTCCTCCCTTCTGCCGCCGCGCAGGAGAGGGGAAGGTCTGCCGATTTCCATGTTGACTTCCCCTGGGACAACTCCACCCTCAACCAGTCCTACATGAAGACCGGAGACAACCTCCGCGCCCTCGCCGACTCCATCGCATCCATAGGCCCCGACCGCATCGACAGCATAAGCATATGCTCATATTCCTCGCCCGAAGGAAAGCTCCGCTACAACAGGAAGCTCTCCGAGCGCAGGGCCGCCTCCATGCGCAGATATATGGACGAGACCTTCCCGCAGCTCTCCGACAGGCTCCGCATCACCCCCGACGCCGAGTCATGGGCCATGTTCCGGGACCGGGTCCTCGCCGACAGCTCGCTTACCGCGGCCCAGAGAGAGGACCTGCTCACCATACTGGACTCCTCCTCCGCCCCCGACGAGAAAAAACGCCTCATCCAGAAATATGACAGAGCCCTGTGGAACCGCATAGTCCGGGAATGGTTCGTGGACATGAGACGCTCGTTCATCCGCCTGTGCTGGACCGAAGAAGGCCGCGCACAGACCGACCGGATTCCGGCAGTCGGGCCGGCTGAAGCCATGCGCAGAGCCGCCACCTTCACCGATGACTCGGGCATAGACCTGAACCTGCATGACATATACATCTGGAAGACCATATTCGCCCTCAAGACCAACCTCCTCTATGACGCCGTCACAGCGCTCAACGTGGAGGCCGAAATCCCCATCGGAGACAAGTTCTCGGTCGCTGTCGAGGACGTGTTCCCCTGGTGGACCTGGGGGCCGAACGACAAGAAATACTGCTTCCAGATGTGGGAGATCGGCATAGAGCCCAGATGGTGGTTCGCTCCCACGGCCCGTCGCGACAAGCTCTCCGGCCATTTTGTCGGGGCCTATGCGATGTCGTCCAAATATGACTTCCAGCGCGACACCAAGTACTGCTATCAGGGAGAATACTGGTCGGCCGGACTCACCTATGGCTATTCCCTGCCGCTCGGAAAGTGGCTGAACATGGAGTTCTCGCTCTCCGCCGGCTTCCTGCAGTCCGACTACCGCCATTATCAGCCCGACACGGCCTATGAGCACCTCTACCGCGACCCCTACAAAGTGGGAAAAGTCTCGTGGTTCGGCCCCACAAAGGCAAAGGTCTCGCTGGTCATGCCTATACTGGTGAGGAAACGTTTACAGTAAACGGCCGCGCTGAAAGGCCGGAAAATTGGATAGAAACAGAAGACAGAAAAAGATGCTGAACAACAGACGCGCACATATGCTGAAAAACCTCGTCCGCAGGGCCGGGGAGCTTCTCCGCGTCCTATCCGGAAGCGGGCATTGCGCCCCTGCCGGAGCCGTGCGTGACCATTCGGGCGGCATTCTGTCCGGAGCCGTGCTGCGCCGCGTCCCTGCTGCGTTTGCCGCCGCGCTTCTGTTCACCCTCTCGCTCGGCACGGGCTGCAGCCGCCGTCCGCTCGAGGACCCCTCCGAATACACCCGCGTGAAGGTGAAAGTCAACGTGAGGAGCATCCACAACGTCACCTGCGACATCTACAACGACAAGATTCCCCACCCCGAGATCAACCCCGAGGCCATGCACATCATCTTCTTCCAGCAGGATGCCGACGTGGTGGCCGCCGAGACCTTCATCACCGACGTAGAGACCGACGAAGACGGCACCAGGAGCCTTGTGGGCGACATCTCCATCTATCCCGGCACCTACCGCATGCTCATCTATGACTACGGCACCGAAGAGACCATAGTCAAGGACTTTTATACCTATGACAAGGCCTATGCCTACACGGAGGCTGCGCCCTATTCCGTCCTGAGCAAGTTCTCCGTCAAGGCCGGCGAGCTTGCGGACATAGTGAACGAGCCGGACCATCTCGTGGTGGCCAGCAACCCGGCCGAGACCATCCCCTTCCACGACGGCCTCTACACCATCTCCACCGAGGCCCATTCGGTCGTGGAGAGCTGGTATCTGCAGATCAAGGTGGACGGACTTGAATATGTGAGCTCAGCCCAGGCCGTGCTTTCCGGCATGGTGAGGGAGAACCTCATAGCCACCGACACCCGCGTGAACGACCCCGAGGCCACTGTCTGGTTCAGGCTCCAGAAGAGTGACGACGACGGAGTGCCCGTCATCTGCACGGTGTTCAACACCTTCGGCCGCATCCCCGAGAGCACCAACGACCTTTCGGTGACCTTCAACATACAGACCACCGACGGCCGCACCGTGAAGCGCGAATTTGACATTTCCGACCTGTTCCTCACGGACAATGCGGTGAACCGTCACTGGCTGCTGCTCGAGGAGACCATCAAGATTGACCCGCCCTCTCAGACCGGAGGCGGATTCGACCCGGCCGTGGAGGACTGGGAGGAGGAACACCACGAAATTGAATTGTAAATGCCCGCGACAAGGGCGAAGAAATATAAAAAGCAAATGAATATGAAAAAGACAGTATTGATTTTTGCAGCCGCAGCGGCGCTTGCGGGCTGCGCAAAAAATGAGGTCGTGACCACCCCGGAGGGTGGCGCGCAGGAGTCGTTCCGTGAGGAGGATGAGAGCCTGTTGGC
>CAVIVH010000139.1:0-4064 GCA_963646185.1 bacterium
CCATGTCAAGCATCTCATAGGGCTTGGAGAGCGGCTTCTCGAGCACTATCATCGAGAATGACGAAGTGCCGGCGGAGACGTTTCCGGTGCGCTTGCGCACTGAGTTGGTGGCGGCCATTCCGGTGCCTGCGTCTCCTTCCGGAGGGCAGAGCGGAATTCCGGGCTTGAGATGTCCGGTGGGGTCCATCAGCTTCGCACCCTCTGCGGTGAGTTCTCCGGCAGGTGCTCCGGCGGGCAGAGACTCGGGGAGAATGTCCAGAAGCTTCCAGGAATAGCCCTTCGGCGCGACGAGATCGTCGAACTTGCGGACCATTTCCGCGTCATAGGTCTTTGTGGCGGGGTCCACGGGAATCATTCCGGATGCGTCGCCCACTCCCAGCACCTTCTTTCCGGTGAGCTTGTAGTGCACATAGCCGGCGAGGGTGGTGAGGCAGTCGATGTCCTTCACATGAGGCTCTCCGTTCAGGATGGCCTGATAGAGATGCGATATGCTCCAGCGAAGGGGAATGTTATAGACGAAAAGCCCGGAGAGCCTGGCGGCGGCTTCACCGGTGTTGGTGTTTCTCCATGTGCGGAAAGGGGCCAGGATGTTGCCGTCCTTTCCGAGGGGGAGATAGCCGTGCATCATTGCGCTCACTCCGATGGACGCGAGCGATTCTATGCCGATTCCGTACTTCTCCTTCACATCCTTGAGAAGGGAGGAGTAGCAGTCCTGCAGTCCGCTCCACACCTCGTCCATCCCATAGGTCCACAGACCGTCCACGAGGCTGTTTTCCCAGCTGTGGCTGCCCTGCGCTATAGGGAGGCAGTCCCCGTCGATGAGGACTGCCTTGATTCTGGTGGAGCCGAACTCTATGCCGAGGACGGCCTTTCCGGATTCGATCGTTTTCTTTGCGTCTGCCATATTACATCAGGGCCTTGTTGAGGAGGTAATAGACCTCGTTCGTGCGGAGCTCCTTCTTGAATCCGGGGATGGTGGTGTCCTTGTCGATGTGCAGCATCTCGATGCCTGCGATCTCGGCATAGTCCTCCCAGTATTCAGGAGTGATGTCATAGGACATGATGGAGTGGTGGGTGCCGCCTGCGAGAATCCATGCGGCAGCTCCGACTTCAAACGAAGGCTTGGGAATCCAGAGAGCGTTGGCCACGGGAAGCTTGGGAAGCGGTTTCGGTTTGATGCACTCCACGTCGCTGACGATGAGGCGGAACCTGTTGCCCATGTCCACCACGGTGGCGGTCACGCCGTCGCCGGTCTTGGAATTGAAGACCAGACGTGCGGTCTGGGACTTGCGGATGCCGATTCCGAGGTGATGCACCTCGAGCCTGACGGGCTCCTCCTTCACTGCGATGAGAGGGCAGACCTCGAGCATGTGGCTCTGGAGGATGGCAGACCTGTCACCGTCGAAGTTGAGGGTGTAGTCCTCGAGGAAGGACATTCCCTTGGGCAGGCCCTGGGTCATGTACCACACGGTCCTGTAGAGTGCGGCGGACTTCCAGTCACCTTCGGCTCCGAATCCGTAGCCTTCCTGCATCAGGCGCTGGCTGGCGAGTCCGGGGATCTGGTCGAAGCCCACGAACTTGGAATCGTTGACGTCATCGGTTCCCAGGTCGTCGAAGTTGGTGGTGAATCCCTTGGCGCCCTTGGCCTTCAGAATGGCCCTGATGGCGAGCTCGGCCTTGGCGGAGTTGCGGATCTTCTCCTCGCCCACAGCCTCTCCGGCCTCGCAGGGAACGACCTTGTAGAGCTTGTGGTATTCAGCCACGAGAGCGTCCACATCCTTGTCTTCCACCTTCTTGTAATATTCCATCAGTTCGGACACGGGGCAGTAGTCCACATGGTAGCCCAGGACCTGCTCTGCGGCGACCTTGTCTCCGTCGGTGACGGCGACATTGTTCATCTGGTCTCCGAAACGGATGATCAGCATGTCCTTGGCGTCAGCCCATGCGGCTGCGACCCTGGCCCACACTGCGATGTGCTCCTGCACCTTGGCATCCTTCCAGTAGCCGCAGACGACCTTGTGTGCCTTGCGCATGCGGGCCAGGATGTGGCCGAACTCCCTGTCGCCGTGGGCGGACTGGTTCAGGTTCATGAAGTCCATGTCCATGGTGTCCCACGGAATCTTCTCGTTGTACTGGGTGTGGAAGTGGAGAAGGGGTTTCTCCAGGGCCTGCAGCCCGTGAATCCACATCTTGGCGGGCGAGAAGGTGTGCATCCATGTGATGACACCCACGCACTTGGAGTCGTTGTTGGCGGCTTTCATGACGGCCTCGACCTCCTTGCTGCTGTTGGCGGTGCCCTTATAGACTACCTTGATCGGAATGATGCCCGACTCGTTCAGCCCGGCTACCATTTCCTGAGAATGACCGTCCACAATCTTGACGGTCTCGCCCCCGTAGAGGAGCTGTGCTCCGGTAACCCACCAGAGTTCGATGTTTTCAAATGCCTTTATCATTTTCTTTCTTTATTAGAGAGTTATACTATTTTTTCTTCTGTCCGTAATATGCGTTCGGACCATGTTTGCGGGAGAAATGCTTCTCGATGAGCAGCGGGTTCATGGTGAGGTCCGGGTTCACGGAGTAGGCCACGAAGGCCATCTTCGCCACCTGTTCCATCACCACGGCGTTATAGACGGCCTGGTCGGCGTCCTTGCCCCATGAGAAGGGCCCGTGGTTCTTGACCAGCACTCCGGGCGTATGCACGGGGTTCAGTCCCTCGAACCTGCGGACTATCACGTTGCCGGTCTCCAGCTCATACTGTCCCATCACCTCCTCCTTCGTCATGTCGGGGGTGCAGGGAATCGCGTCATGGAAATAGTCGGCGTGTGTGGTTCCGATGTTCGGGATGTCCCTGCCGGCCTGGGCCCATGCCGTGGCATAGGTGGAGTGGGTGTGGACTATTCCGCCGATTTCCTTGAACGCCTTGTAGAGGACCAGATGGGTGGGGGTGTCGGAAGAGGGCCTGAGCTCTCCTTCGACCACATTCCCGTCCAGATCCACCACGACCATGTCCGACGGCTTCATCCCGTCATAGGAGACGCCGCTGGGCTTGATGACCACCAGTCCGCTTTCACGGTCTATGGCCGAAACGTTTCCCCAGGTGAAAATCACCAGTCCGTGCTTTACAAGGTCAAGGTTGGCGCGGCAGACCTTTTCTTTGAGTTCTTCAAGCATGGCTTACCAGAGTACTACATAAATCAGGGCGACCAGGGCGCAGATGACGATGCACCACATGCCATAGCCCTTTCCTGTGTTGAAATAGGTGAGGTCCACGGGCAGAGCCTTGGGGTCTTTCTTCCTGTCGCTTGCATCGCTGTAGAGCCAGATTGCCTGGCCGCCGACGAGGACGCCGAAGAAGAAGAAGGCCTGGAAGCCGATGTCGTTGAGATATGCGATCACATTGGCGTCCGGAGTCGCGCTCTCCGGGAGGCATGCTCCCCAGATGGAGACCACTGCGGCGGCCAGAATCATGCATGCACCGATGCCTCCGAGAATCTTGGCCCATTTGAGCATGGTGGCGCGGGTCTGTCCGTCGGGCAGGTCGCACTCCTGAGACTTGTTGTCAATCAGGGACATGATCACATGGAAGCAGAGCAGGATGATGAAGATGTAGCCGGCTCTGAGCTGGAAAGGCACGTCGCCGAGGAAGATCTTGAACAGCACTCCCATGGGGATGACGATGATGGCCGTCCACACGGAAGCTCTTGCGGAAGAACGCTTCCAGAGCAGACCCAGACCGAACACTATGATGATGCCGGGATATATGAATCCGGAATATTCCTGTATGTACTGGAATGCCTGGTCCAGACCTCCGAGGAGGGGCTTGACTGCGATGGCGGCGATGATGAGGGCCGCGAGCGATGTGAGCCTTCCCACATTGACCAGAGTCTTGTCACCGGCAGTCTTGTTGATGTACTTCTTATAGATGTCCATCGTGAACAGGGTGGAGGTGCTGTTGAACATGGAGGCCAGAGAGGAAATCACGGCTGCCGCGAGAGCGGCGAAGGTGAGACCCTTGATGCCCACGGGTGTGAAGTTGCGCACCAGCCACGGGTAGGCGTCGTCGG
>CAVIVH010000140.1:0-4064 GCA_963646185.1 bacterium
CTCGTGGGCCTCCTCGGGCTTCATTATCCCTCCGCAGCCGATTATCTCGAGCCGACCCCCGGTGTGGTTGCGGATATATCTGATGAACTCTATGTTTTTGTCGAATTTGCTGCCGCCGTGGCGCGTGTTCACGTCGCCGGCCACTATTCCGTCCACTCCGGAACGCATCGAATAGTCCAGAATGAGGTCCAGCTGGTCCTTGGGGATGTCCGGCAGGAGGCGGATCAGCACGGGCTTCATCCCGGACATGGTCATTCTCATGTCCAGAACCCCGTCCATCACTTCTGCCAGGGTGTCGGGATCCTCCAGCGGAGACCGCTTGGCTCCGTCTGAAACGGCCGCATTTACCACGAATATGTCCGCGAAATCATAGAGGAGCGCCACCGATTTCTCGAGCTGCGGGCCCATGTATTCCTCGGGCGTGTTGTTGTTGCAGGCTATGTTTGCGGCGATTATGGTCCTGGAATGGATGTCCTTCAGGTTCTTTATGGCCTCTATGACGCCCCTGTTTTCGGTGAAACGCCCGTGGTCGGCCACCGGAGTGACGGGACCGATCTCCACGAAGCCGAAGCCGACGCCGGTGATTATGTCGCAGAACTCGGCGTTGCGGTCGATGCCGGCTCCCAGGCCTATTGGATTGGGAAATGTGATGCCGAACACCTCCTTCTTCAGCAAAGTGAAGGAGCGGAAATAGACCAGACGCAGCAGCCAGCGGGTGAGGAAAAACCTGTTCAGAATCCCCAGGGTCTTGTAAACCAGGGTACTGGCATTTTGGGGACTCAGTCTCGATATGAGGGGCAGAATGACCTTCCGGTAGAACATCTCTTCATCGCGCTAACGGGGGCAAAATTAGTCAAAATCAAGGAATAATCACCTGATTTCCTCAAATGTGCCGTCGTCGAAGAACACTATGACCTTCTTTATCCTTCGCGGTTCTCCGCCCGGATTTTCTTCTCCGGACGGCAGGGAAGACTCCTCCGCGACCTGAGAGACCGGGGCGCTGCGGTCCGTTCCGTCTGCGGCGATATCCTCTCCAGATTCCGGAATTTCGATGATATCCCGGGCATCGGCCACGAATTCCGCATCTGTGGGGAGGGTAGCGGCCGTTCCGTCCAGCGACTTGGACTTGTACATCTTTCCCTTTCCCATCAGCAGCCACTCGACATTCAGGTCGGGGTAGTTTTTCATGAGGCTGACGATGAAATCGCTGCCGGGCTTGTTGCGTCCGGAGATTATGTGCGACACGCTCGCCCTCGTCACTCCGACGGCGTCCGCAAACTGTGACTGGGAGATGTTTTCCGCAGCCAGGAATTTGGCCAGTCTGTTGTTCATTTTTGTTTCATCGGTTTCAACAAAAGTAAATAATTTTTCCGACGCGCACAAGGGCGCCGATACTTGCGTAACAGAGGGAAGGGGAGAGTGCCGCAGAACCATAGCCTAAAAATAACTTTAGTCAAACATTATCAATAGATTGATATTTAGCGTAATAATAGCGGCTAATACTATTTTTGTTTCGTGAATTTCCGTTTGCCGGAAAAATCGGGGGTCCGTGGCGCTGACTCACTAAAAGGTGAGATTTAGCAAAATGTAAATAAATATCTGGTTATCAATAACATTACTTCAATAGTTAACAAGTCTAAATTTTCTTTATTTAACCTTTGTTGACGGCGGTTCAAAAAGTGGGATTACATCTGTTACTTTAGGTAAAATTAACAAATGTTCCGTGTGAATTGCAAATACTTGCATGTTGACAACTTGTAACCGGGCTGTTAATTTCTGAAAACGGACTGTGGATTTCCGCAGGCTGCCGCATTTGCCCTGATGTGTCGTCATATTCAAGAAATCTTGTGTATTTTTGCGCCATGATACCAGATATACGTATGGACGAGTGCGACTACCCCCTCCCCGAGGAAAGGATAGCAAAATACCCACTCAAGGAGCGCGATTCGTCCAAACTTCTCAGATATTCGCAGGACGGGACCATTGATTCCCACATTTTCAGAGAATTGCCCGGACTGCTGCCCCCGGATGCCATAATGGTCTTCAACGACACCAAAGTGGTGCCCGCCAGACTGATTTTCAGGCGCCCGACAGGCGCCCACATAGAGATTTTCTGCCTCGAACCCATAACTCCCGCCGAATACAACCTGGCCTTTGCCGCCACTGAAACATGCGCATGGAAGTGCGTGATAGGCAACGCAAAGCGCTGGAAGGACGACACTCTGGACCTCAATGTCCCAGAGGGCTATTCAGAGGCTTCCGCCATAGGCCTGAGAGCCAGGCTTCTGGAGCGCAATGACCGGACCGGGACAGTCTGTTTTTCATGGGAAGACGGTTCCCCCTTCTCCAGGGTCCTGGAAGTCTGCGGCTCCGTGCCCATTCCGCCCTATCTCAACAGACAGACCGAGGACATAGACAAGGAGCGCTACCAGACGCTGTATGCCCATATACGCGGCTCTGTGGCGGCTCCCACGGCCGGTCTGCATTTCACGGACGCTGTGCTGCAGGGCATCCGCGACCGCGGAATCGATGCCGAGACCATCTGTCTGCATGTGGGCGCGGGCACTTTCCTCCCCGTCAAGAGCTCGAGCATTTCCGGCCATCCTATGCACAGGGAGACGTTTTCGGTCTCCAAGACGTTTCTGAAGGACGTGCTTGCCTCCGACAGGAAGATAATCGCGGTGGGCACCACTTCGGTGAGGACTCTCGAATCGCTGTATTACATAGGTGTGGGGATCATCGAGAAGGGCGTCGTGGAGGATGTCGAGCAGTGGGCTCCCTACAGCAGGGACTATGCCCACACCACCCGCGAAGCTCTCGAAGCCATAGTCAAGTATCTGGACGACAATAATATGGACTCGCTTGTGGCCGGGACCAGGATCATAATAGTCCCCGGTTTCAGGTTCAGGATGTTGGATGTGCTGATCACCAATTTCCACCAGCCCAAGAGCACGCTGATACTTCTCGTGGCCGCTTTCGTGGGCGAAGACTGGAGAAAGATTTACCGCTATGCCCTTGACAACGGGTTCAGGTTTCTCAGCTACGGCGACAGCTCGCTTCTTTTCAGGAGAAAGGAGGACTGATGCGTTTTATGCTCGGGATTTCTTAAATTTGCAGGTAAACTGTCAGATATGAGTATCAATTCAGACGAATTCTCGGACATCCGTCCCTTCTCGGACGGGGAGGCTGCCGCCGCGCTGGCGGGAATTGCCGACGTCCCGCTGGTGTCCACAATCTCCAGGATGCTTTATCCCGACGAGGCGCCGGATTTTCTGGGAAATGCACTGAAACATATTTCAGGAATCGATGAATTTCAGCACCATGCCATAAAACAGGGCGTGGAATGGATCATCAGGAACTCCATGCGCGAGTTTTCCTGTGACGGGATTGAAAATCTCAGGAAGGTCAACGGCAGATTCGTGTCCATGTCCAACCACAGGGACATAATAGTGGATCCGGCCATCGCCCAATATATACTCGCGACCAACGGTTTCCCCACCTCGCAGCTCTGCGTGGGCGACAACCTCCTCTCCAATCCCTTCGTGGCCACCCTTCTGAAAGCCAACAAGATGATAAAGGTCGTGCGCGGAGTCAGCGCCAGGTCCCTGCTGACGGCTTCGAAGCATCTTTCGGAATACATAAGGCAGACCGTCACCTCGGGCGAGAGCTCGGTCTGGATTGCTCAGAGGGAAGGCCGCGCGAAGGACGGCTTCGACCTCACAAGCCAGGGCCTGGTCAAGATGCTGGACATGAGCGGAACCGGGGATTTCGTCTCCGACTTCATGGAGCTCAACATAATACCGTTCAGCATATCCTATGAATATGAGTCCTGCGACATCCTCAAGGCGAGGGAAATCCTCATTTCCCGCACGCAGAAGTATGTGAAGCGGGAGAACGAGGACGTGGAGAGCATAGTCCAGGGCATCCGTCAGTGGAAGGGCAACGTGCACCTGAACATAGGCGAGCCTCTGAGCCGCGCCGAGATTGAAGAGGCCTCCGGATGCGTCAAGAATGACCGCTACACTCTCATCCGCCGTGCGGTGGACAGGCGCATAATAAAGGGC
>CAVIVH010000141.1:0-3916 GCA_963646185.1 bacterium
GATCTCTCGGCTCTCGAGGCTGCCGGCTGGAGGGCTCCCGAAAGGTTCACGGCTCCCGGCCGCGACGGCAAGACGCTGATGTATGGCAACATAGTCCGTCCTTCCAACTTCGATGCTTCGAAGAAATATCCTGTCATAGAATATATCTATTCCGGTCCCGGCGACGCCTACACCAGAAAGGATTTCACTCCCTATGACTATTCCATGTCCAGTCTCGCCGAGCTCGGCTTCATAGTCGTCCAGCTGGATGGCATGGGCACTTCCTGGAGGGGCAAGAAGTTCGAGGAGATCTGCTACAAGAACCTCAAGGATTCCGGATTCCTGGACAGAAAGGCCTGGATCAGGGCCGCCGCCGAGAAGTATCCCTATATGGACGCTGACAATGTGGGCGTGTTCGGATGCTCCGCCGGAGGCCAGGAGGCCGCTGCCGCAGTGATTTTCCACGGCGATTTCTACAAGGCCGCCTATGCTGCCTGCGGATGCCATGACAACCGCATGGACAAGATCTGGTGGAACGAACAGTGGATGGGATGGCCGCTGGACAAGTCCTATGAGGAGTGCAGCAACGTGGTCAACGCATGGAGGCTCGAAAGGCCGCTCATGCTCGTAGTGGGCGAACTTGACGACAATGTGGATCCTTCAACTACCTTCCAGGTGGTGAACGCCCTGGAGAAGGCCGGCAAGGACTTCGAGCTGCTGGTAATCACCGGCGCACACCACACCATGGGCGAGGAGTTCGGAGACCACAAGCGCTATGACTTCTTTGTGCGCAACCTCCTCGGAGTGAATCCCCCGAAGTGGGGAGACCTCGACAAGGCATTGAAAAACAACTAACTTACCAAATGATGAACAAGAAATTCTTTGCTGCGGCCGCCCTGGCTGCGCTGCTGCTTCCGGCCGTGGGCGCGATTGCCCAGCCGAAGCTGACGATTGAGGATATCTATGTCAAGGGCACGTTCCGCTCCCGCTGGGCGGCCACCCCTGACTGGATGGAGGACGGCGAGTCCTATTCCACCTTCACTTCCGAGGGTCTGATAAAGAACAGCATCAAAACCGGAGAGAAGCAGGTGCTCGTCCCCATATCCGCATTTATCCCCGAGGGGCAGACCGAACCCATTTCCGCCGATGGCCTCACATGGTCCGACGACAAGTCCAAGCTTCTCGTCTATACCAACTCTTCGCGCGTGTGGAGAATGAACACCCGCGGCGACTACTGGGTCATAGACATAGCCTCCGGCAAGATCAAGCAGCTGGGCGTGGGCCTGGAGCCTTCCCGCATGATGTTCGGAAAGCTCTCCCATGACGGCAGCAAGCTCGCATATGTCTATTATAACAACCTCTATGTGGAGAATGTCGCCGACGGCACCCGCAAGCAGCTCACCTTCGACGGATGCGACCATATAGTGAACGGTACGTTCGACTGGGTCTATGAGGAGGAGCTTGACGACCGCGACGGCTTCCGCTGGAACCCTGACGGCACCAAGATCGCCTACTGGCAGGCCGACACCGAGGGCACCGGCACCTTCTATATGATTAACAACGTGGACTCTGTCTATTCCGTTCCCATTCCGCTGCCTTACCCGAAGGCCGGAACGACCAATTCCGCCGTCAAGGTGGGTGTCGTGGACGTGAACACGGCCAAGTCCGAGTGGTTCCCCGTGCCCGGCGACCCCAGGCAGAACTACATCGCCAGGATGGAGTTCGTGCCCGGCACCGACGAGGTGATGATTCAGCAGCTCAACCGTCTGCAGAACACCAACAATGTCTATTACGGCAATGTCAAGACCATGGAGCTGAAGAAGTTCTATGAGGACCATGACGATGCCTTCCTCAATATCCACGACAATATCGAGTGGCTTGACGGGAACAAGTATTTCACCTGGACCAGCGAGAAGGATGGCTGGAGGCATCTCTACCGCGTCAGCCGCGACGGCACCCAGGAGACTCTCATCACCAAGGGCGATTTCGATGTGATCAGCATCTGCTGCATCGACGCCAAAGGCGGATATGTCTATTATCTGGCTTCTCCGGACAGCGCTGTGGAGCAGTATCTCTACAGGAGCAAGCTGAACGGAAAGGGTGCCGACGAGAGGGTCTCTCCCATGGGCTTCAAGGGCACTCATAGCTATGACATAGCTCCCGGCGCAAAGTATGCGTCCTATATGCGCAGCAACAGCGCCACCCCCACCATCACCGAAGTAATCACCCTTCCGGACCACAAGACCCTGAAGGTGCTGGAGGATAATTCCGAGCTCAAGAAGCTCTATGAGTCCTATGGCTTCAACACCAGGGAGTATTTCCAGGTGAACATCGGTCCCGCCGTGCTTGACGGCTGGATGATCAAGCCCAGGAATTTCGATGCTTCGAAGAAGTATCCCGTCATATTCAACATCTATGGCGAGCCGGCTTCTTCCACCGTGCAGAACAGCTGGAGCGGAGACCTCTGGAATCAGCTTCTGGCCGAGAACGGATACATCGTCATGAGCATAGACCCTCGCGGAACCAATAACCCGAAGGGCCGCGAATGGAGAAAGTGCATCTATGGCAAGGTGGGCATAGTGGCCATGCAGGACCATGCCAAGGCTGTCAAGATGGCCGAGGAGATGTTCCCGTTCATGGATCCCGAGCGCATCGGCGTGTGGGGATGGAGCGGCGGCGGCAGCTCGACCGCGCATCTGATGTTTGAATATCCCGACGTCTATGCGGTGGGCATCGCAGTGGCCGGTGTGTATTCTCAGTACCTCTATGACTCGATCTATCAGGAGCGTTACATGGGCCTTCCTTCCACCAACCCTGAGGGCTATTATGAGGGATCTCCCATCAACCATGCCGCAGGACTTCAGGGCGACCTGATGCTCATCCACGGCACCGGTGACGACAATGTGCACTATCAGAGCTGCGAGATGCTCGTCAACGAGCTCGTCAAGCAGGGCAAGATGTTCTCCATGATGTCCTATCCGATGAGGAGTCACGGCATCTATGAGTATCCCGGCACGACTCTCCACCTCTACAAGACCATGCTCAAATACTGGCTGGAGCACCTTCCCGCCGGCGCGAGATAATCCTGACCCGCAACCCGAAAAGGCTGACCGTCCCCCGGCCAGCCTTTGCTTTTATCCCGCTGCGCAGACCGTCCTGATGTCTAACCACTTGCCTCTGCGGCGGGATAGGATAAAATTTATGGCGGTAAATTTTACCGCCATAAACTTTGCCTTCGCGGGCGATATGCAGCCGCGGAATTATTTCGCGATTCTGCGGAGGAAGCACTCGATGGTGTTCTCCATGAGGCAGGTGATGGTCATGGGGCCGACACCGCCGGGGACAGGGGTGATGACCGAAGCCTTGGGCTCGATGGCTGCGAAGTCCACATCGCCGCACAGCTTGCCGGTCTCGGGAATCCTGTTCACTCCCACGTCTATCACCACGGCGCCCGGAGCCACCATGTCCTCGGTCACAAACTTAGCCTTTCCGATGGCCACGACCAGGATTTCGGCCTGACGGGTAATCTCTCCGATGTTCTTGGTTCTGGAGTGGCAGATGGTCACTGTGGCGTTCCTGTCAAGCAGGAGCTTGGCCACGGGAAGCCCCACAATCTGGCTGCGGCCTATGACCACGGCCCTCTTGCCGGCAATCTCCACACCGGCCTCGTCCAGCATCCTGATGATGCCCTTGGGGGTGCAGGCCACCGTGCAGGGCTGCTTCATCCAGAGAGCCGCCACATTGAGCGGATGGAATCCGTCCACGTCCTTGGACTTGTCTATGGCGGAGATTATCCTGTCTTCGTTGATATGCTTGGGAAGGGGAAGCTGTACCAGGATTCCGTCCACTCCGTCGTCGGCGTTGAGCTGGGCGATGAGGTCCAGAAGCTCCTGCTCGCTGATGGTTTCGGCACGGAGAATGGTGGTGTTCTTTATGC
>CAVIVH010000142.1:0-3904 GCA_963646185.1 bacterium
GCCCACTGTGGAGCGCGGGTTCTTGACATTCACCTTCTGTTCTATGGCTATGGCCGGGGGAAGGCCCTCGATCTTGTCCACGTCCGGCTTGGACATCCTGCCCAGGAACTGGCGCGCATAGGAGGAAAGGCTCTCGGCGAAGCGCCTCTGGCCCTCGGCGAAAAGCGTGTCGAAGGCGAGCGATGACTTGCCCGACCCGGAAATGCCCGTCACGACGACAAGCTTGTTCCTGGGTATCTCAAGACTGATGTTTTTCAGATTGTTGGATCTCGCTCCCCTGATTATGATATTCCCTTCCTGAGGCATCGCATGAATGAAAATGACCCATAAAGTTACCATAAAAAGATTATATTTGCTCCCCGATGCCGGCAAAACTGAAATATGCATTCGCAGTCGCGATGCTGCTGACACTGGTGCAGTTTCTCTGTCCCGCCCAGAGCACGAGAGTGAAGGGGCGGGTGACCGACAGAAGCACCGGTGAGGGGATTCCCTTCGCCGGAATCTATTTCATGGGGTCCACCGTGGGGACGAGCTCCGACATGGACGGCTACTACTCTCTGGAGACCAGGGAGGACGTCTCCGACACGCTCTGCGCCACGATTCTGGGCTATGACAGCGGGCTGGCCACGGTCAGAAAGGGGGCCTATCAGGAAGTGGACTTCGCCCTGAACCTGACAGAGAACGACCTGACCGCAAGCGTGGTGAAGCCCGACGACCGCAGGGTAAGACGGATTCTGGACTCGCTGGACGCCAGGCGGCCGCTGAACAATCCGGAGAAGAGGAAGGCATGGCAGTGCGATGTCTATAACAAGATGGAGATCGACCTGACCAATGCCGACGAGCAGATCCGCAGCCGGCTCATCCGCAAAAATTTCGGCTTCGTGTTCGACTATATGGACACTTCGGTGGTCTCGGGAAGGCCGTTCCTGCCGATAATGATTTCGGAGACGGTGTCGAAGAGATACCACAGCGAGGAGCCGCAGGTGGACAGGGAAGTCATCGAGGCCAGCCGGATTTCCGGCCTGGAAAACGACAACATGGTCTCGCAGTTCACCGGGAGCATGCACCTGAAGGTCAATTTCTACAACAACTTCATCAACGCCTTCAATGTGGAGATTCCCTCGCCGGCATCAGCCGCAGGGTCCACTTTCTATAACTACTATCTGATTGACAGTCTGCAGATTGACGGGCGCAAGACCTATAAGCTGCGCTTCCATCCCAAGAAGTTCATCTCCTCCCCGGTTTTCGACGGCGAGATGAATGTGGACGCCGGGGACTACGCCATCCGGCAGATGAAGGTGAAACTTCAGAAGACTTCCAACGTGAACTGGATCAGGGACCTGGAGATCGAGGTGGAGAATGCCAGGGCCTGGGACTCCACATGGTTCTACAAGAGGGACGACCTCTATGTGGACTTTTCCGTGACCAAGAACGACTCGTCCAAGGTGATGTCCTTTCTCGGAAAAAGGCAGACCAGCTATTCCAATCCGCAGTTCTCGGTCCCGCTCAGGCGGGAGATTCTGAAGGGCTCGGAGAGCGTGACCATAGCCGACGGGGCCGGGGACAAGGGCGGCGACTATTGGCAGAACGCGCGGCCATATGCCCTCAGCCAGAAGGAGATAGACATCTACAGCATGGTGGATTCCATCAAGAACGTGCCTCTCTACCGGGACCTCTATTCGATAGTCGAGACTCTGATTCTGGGATATTACGGGCACGGGAAGCTCAGTTATGGACCGGTGTATAAGTTCATCAGTTTCAACAATCTGGAAGGGACCAGACTGCAGTTCGGAGTCCGGACCACGGCGGAGCTGAGCAAGAAGTACAGGCTCTCGGTCTATGGCGCCTACGGCACTAAGGACAGGGAGTTCAAGGGCGGAGGAACCCTCGAGTATATGTTCCGCCGCTCCCCCACCCGCAAGCTCACGGTCACGGGAAAGCGCGACATGATGCAGCTGGGCAAGGGCACCGGGGCATTTTCGGAGAGCAATTTCTTCTCGTCGATTCTGACCAAGAATGGGAGCAACAAAATGAGCCCGGTGAACGAATGGTCGGTCAATTATGCACACGAATGGAGCCCGGGATTCAATATGACGGTGGGAATCGAGTCCAGACGCATATTCTCGAACCGTTTCGTGCCTATGGTCAGGCCGGACGGGACCCCGGTCAATTCGGTGGGCAGCAACCAGGCCCATCTCCAGCTGAGGTTTTCATGGGATGAGACGGTGACGCGCGGAGTGTTCGTCAAGTCCTATCTGCACAGCAAGTATCCTGTCCTGACCTTTGACCTGATCGGGTCGCTGAAGGGCATAGGGAAGAATGAGTATTCTTTCGGCAGGACGGAGGTCTCGATGGACTACCGGCTTGCCCTGCCGCCCGCGGGAGTGAGCAGAATCAGGTTTAACGCCGGACATGTCATAGGCAAGATCCCCTATCCTCTGCTGAAGCTGCACGAGGGTAACGGGTCCTATCTTCTGGACAAGAGCGCGTTTGCCTGCATGGAGTATTATGAGTTCGCCTCGGACACCTGGGCGTCGCTTTTCTGGTCGCACAATTTCGGGGGTTTCTTCCTGGGGAAGATTCCCGGAGTGCGGAGGCTGAACCTGAGGGAGGTGCTGTCTCTCAACATGGCCTATGGCACTCTTTCGGAGAAGAACAACGGAATAGTCGGCGATCCGGAATCGGCCGATGTGGAGCTGCTGTTTCCGGAGGGGATGAGCTCGCTGAACAAGCCCTATGTGGAGATGGGGGCCGGCATCACCAACATACTGAAGCTTTTCCGCGTGGACGCATTCTGGCGTCTCACCCACCGCTACCGCGACACTCCCGCCGGCCGCATCAGGTCCGGCAGCCTCTTCGCCGTCAACTTCGGCATCGAAGTCCAGTTCTGAGCAAGCCCGCCCGTTGCCGTGGTGTCAACTCGGTCCCCGAGCTTGCGGCCACTGAGCTTATCGAGGGGTTGAAGCATCGAAGGCCCCGCCCGTTGCCGTGGTATCAACTCGGTCCCCGAGCTTGCGGCCACTGAGCTTATCGAGGGGTTGAAGCGTCGAAGGCCCCGCCCGTTGCCGGTGGTGTTACCACAAATGCCGCCCATTAGCGTGATATTTCCCATACATGCCTGCCATCTTGCAAAGTTAGGCGGAGAGAGGAGCCATTCCAGGAGCCTGGGGGCTATGGTCAGTCCGCCGTAACGACTTTTAAAACCCGTTACGGCGGACTGGATTCCCGCTGCAGGGCCTCCTGTGGGCATATGCCTCCGCCTTATTTTGTACGACGCGAGGTGCACTTTCCCGGCAGCCGATGCCGATAAGCCGTGGCCAGTTGTCAAGTGGTCGGCACCGCCACCGGAATATACGCCGTCCGGCAGTCCGCCGGAGACAAGTTCCGCGAAGCGGGACGCAGGATACGGTGGAAGGGGCCGGAGCGAACGAAGTGAGCGCAGTCCCGCGGGGGCGTACTGCCGGACAGCCAATAGTACAAAGGATAAGATGTGCCGCGCGGGGGTTCAGATGTGCGGAATCCGCACCACAAAAAAGAAGTCGCCCAGAATCTGGACGACTTCTTTTCTGCGGTGCGGATGGGGCTCGAACCCACGACCTCCGGCGTGACAGGCCGGCATTCTAACCAAACTGAACTACCGCACCAGTAGTCTTTTTGTTTGTTGCGAATGCAAAGATAGGCATTTTCTTCCAACTTGCAACATTTATTTGCTATTTTTGTGAAATATTCCCCCTGCGGCCAGACAACCTCCCCGCAAGCGACTTGACAAATACACCATGTACTCATTCATTATCAGCTTCGTAGCCCTGATTTTAGGCTACATCCTCTACGGAGGATTCGTCCAGCGGGTTTTCGGGCCCGATCCCCAGAAGCCCACCCCCGCCATAGCCATGCAGGACGGCAT
>CAVIVH010000143.1:0-3854 GCA_963646185.1 bacterium
ATTTTGGACAGCAATTCTTTTTGCGCGGCAAAGATAATATGAAAATCTGTTGTTCCGGATGCGGTAGCGGGGATTTTGGAGGCCGGCCGCGGGGCCCGTACGGGATTTTTAGCTATGTTTGCAGGAAATTGGTTCCGCACGCGGAGAGTTATCGTAAAATGATGGAAGACAACAAGGAAAAATATCCCCTTTCGGAGGTGCTGGAGGTCGCGGCCGAGGCCGGACACATACTGCTCGAAAACGGGGCTGAAATAGCCAGGATCGAGGAGACCATGGAGAGGATATCATCCCACTATGGCGTGACTTCGCGCAATTTCTATGTGATAAGCAACGGCATATTCACGACGGGAATGTCTCCGGACGGGACGCCTTCCGACAGGAGAAGCCAGTATGCCAATGTGGAGTTTATCCCCATCAAGGGAACCCAGATGGACAAGATAGTGGAAGTGAACAGGCTGTCCAGGGAGATTGCGGCGGGGAAGCACAGCCTCGCCGGGGCCAGGGAGAGGCTTGCGGCAATCAGGTCCATGAGGCCGAAGCCGGACCTGGAGCAGATCGCCGGGTCGGCGTTCGGAAGCGCCGGATTCTGCGCCATATTCGGAGGCGGAATCATGGACTGCTGCGCCTGCTTCGTGGTGGGAATGCTGCTGTGGGCCTTCGTGCTGTATGTCACTTCCAGACATTTCTCCAAGCTGCTGGGCAACATAATCAGCGGGGCCTTCGCCGCCCTGCTGTGCCTGGTGTTCTGGAAAATGGGCTTCGGCGAGAGCCTCGGAAACATGACCGTGGGCGCCCTCATCCCGCTCATTCCCGGAGTCGCCTTCACCAACGGAATACGCGACCTGGCCAACGAGGACTATCTCTCGGGCGTGACCCGTCTGCTGGACGCGCTGCTGGTGTTCCTGGCCATAGCCATAGGCTCCTGCTTCGTGTTCATAATCGGCGGGCAGTTCGACGGCGAGGTCATCAGGCTCGGAGGCGCGTTGTCGGACCCTTCGACGGCCGGCCTGCTGCCGCAGACAGTGGCCGGGTTCGCGGGCACGATGGGATTCGCGGTCCTGTTCGGAGCACCGCGCGCGGAATATGTGTGGACGGGCCTCGCCGGCGCATTGTGCTGGTGCTCCTATCTGCTGGCGCACAACACCATAGGCATATCCGTGTTCGGCGCCTCGATTATCGCCGCCTTTCTGACGACGCTGCTGGCCAAAGGCCTTGCCATATCCCGGAAGTGCCCGGAGACCGTTTTCCTGATCACCGGCCTGTTCCCGCTCATTCCCGGAGGCGGCATTTTCTGGACCACCTATTTTCTCTGCTCCAGCCAGTTCCATTCGGCCTTCTGGAGCGGCGTGACGGCAATTTCGGTGACTTTCGCCATAGTGCTGGGCATAGTGTTCGTCTCGGGTCTGCCGAAGCATCTGAGAATGGCGCGGAAGGCGGGCTGAGCGGCCGCTTTCCGGACTTATGCGATGCCCGTGAGGCCCTGTCAGGCTTTCCGGGCATTTTCCGTTTTTATGACCTGTTGAGCTTGCGTCTCAGAGCCAGAAAATTTTCAATTGATTGTAACAGGTTTGTAACAATCTTGAAAGAGCGGTGTAACATGGGAATTCTACTTTTGCGGCGAATAATATATGATGGTAAAAACTAACGAAGCTGTTGTATGACTTCAATCTATCTTTTCATCGTCATTTTCCTGCTGGGGCTCGCAATTTTCGATCTGTTTGTGGGCGTGAGCAATGACGCAGTCAACTTCTTGCAGTCGGCGGTGGGCGCGAAGGCCGCCAAATTCAGAACAATTCTCATCGTGGCATCCGCCGGAGTGGCCATCGGAGCCGTGATGTCTTCCGGAATGATGGACGTGGCTCGCCACGGAATCATGACCCCGGCCAATTACACATTTCACGAGGTAATCACCATCTTCCTGGCCGTAATGGTCACGGACATAATAGTCCTGGACATATTCAACACCCTGGGCATGCCCACATCGACGACGGTGTCGCTGGTGTTCGAGCTTCTGGGAGGAACATTCATCCTGGCGTCGCTCAAGACCGCCGAGAATCCCGACCTGGACTACAACTCGCTGCTCAACTCGAGCAAGGCCCTGCAGATGATCCTCGCGATTTTCATCTCCGTGGCAATCTCCTTTGTGGCGGGCACGCTGGTGATGTGGGTCAGCCGACTGGTCTTCACCTTCAACTACAAGAAACACAGCAAGTACACGATAGCAATCTTCGGAGGAATAGCCTTCACGTCGCTTTCCTACTTCATCTTCCTGAAGGGTGTAGGCAAGAGCCCTTACATTCCCGACAATGTGAGGGACTATATCAGCGAAAACACCAACTTCCTGCTGCTCTGCACCTTTGTGGCGACTACGATACTCACCGAAGTGCTATACCTTCTCCGGGTGAACATATTCAAGCTGACGATTCTGGTCGGAACCTTCGGACTGGCCATGGCCTTCGCCGGCAACGACCTGGTCAACTTCATCGGAGTGCCGCTCGCCGGCCTGGACGCATATAAGGACTTTTCGGCCAATGCCGGAGGCCTGGACGCCGATTCCTATATGATGACTTCGCTGATGGACAGCGCCAAGACCCCGCCGGTCTTCCTGTTTATCGCGGGTGCAATCATGATCATAGCGATGGCCACTTCCAAGAAGGCCAAGAACGTGATCAAGACCTCGGTGGAGCTCGCAAGACAGAGTGAGGGAGAGGAGATGTTCGGACCCAGCAGACTTGCGAGGGCGATAGTGAAGGTCGCCCAGTCCACTTCGGAGAACTGGACGAGCGTGATGCCGAAGGGGCTCACCCGGTGGATCAACACCCGTTTCGAGAGGCCGGATGAGGACGAGGGCGAGGAAGGAGCCGCATTTGACCTTGTGAGGGCGGCCGTGAACCTGGTCCTGGCCTCGATGCTCATCACTTTCGGTACCAACCACCAGCTCCCGCTGTCCACGACCTATGTGACCTTTATGGTCGCGATGGGTTCCAGTCTTGCCGATAGGGCATGGGGCAGGGAGAGCGCAGTGTTCCGCATAACCGGAGTCGTCAATGTCATCGGCGGATGGTTCCTCACCGCCGGTGTCGCCTTCCTGGCCTGCACGGTCGTGTGCATGTTCATGTGGTATGGCGGTTTCGTGATTCAGGGCGCGTTCATCGTGCTCGTGATGCTCATCCTGTGGCGCAGCAACAAGACCTATAAGATGAAGCAGGAGAAGGAGCAGGGGCAGGATGACAGCTTCAGGAAGATAATGAGGGAGCGCGATCCGGAAGTGGCCTGGGGCATGCTCAGGGATCATGTCAAAGGCACACAGTCGGTGTCCTGCAAATATGCACTTGAGAGGTATCTGAAGATAATCGAGGCGTTCAACAAGGAGGATGCGAGGGAGCTCAGGCGCTGTGACCGTGACCTGCAGAAGGCTACCCTGCGGCTGAAGAACATCAGGCGCGAGGAGATGATAGCCCTCAAGAAGGTGCCTTATGACATCGCTGTGGAGAGGAATACGTGGTTCCATGTGGGAATGAACAGCGACCAGCAGTATATCTATACTCTCAGGCGTATGCTTGAGCCTATCAAGGAGCATGTGGAGAATAATTTCTATCCCATTCCTCAGGAATATGTGGATGAGTATAGCGCCGTCAAGGCCAATGTGGATGCTCTGATGAGCGAGACGGCCAGTGAGATTGACCGCGGCGACTATAGCGCCTACAGGTCGGTGCTGGACGATGCCGACAAGTGCAAGAATGACCTTTCGGCTCTGCGAAAGAGGCATCTGGACAGGATGCAGAAGAAGGGGGATTCGCGCACGCTCAAGGTGGATATCCTGTATCTGAACATACTTCAGGAGACTCAGCAGC
>CAVIVH010000144.1:0-488 GCA_963646185.1 bacterium
CGCCATTATTTTATGTGACAATGTGTAATAGCCAAGCCAAATTTAACAATTTCCCGCCGAGAAACACAAAAGAGTTTTTGACAAAGTGGCGGACAGAACCTAACTTTGCGAAAGCTCCGCACAGGCGGGGCTTTCGGATCTATGGAAAGGAAAATCGCACTTGTGACAGGAGCCACCAGCGGCATCGGAGAGGCATGCGCCCGCCGGTTCGCTTCAGAGAATTATGACGTGATCATCACGGGCAGAAGGGCCGACAGGCTCGGAAAACTCAGGGAAGAGCTGGAGGCAAAAGGCGTCCGTGCGCTGGCCCTCGTGTTCGACGTCAGGGACAGGGACGCCGTGAAGACCGCGCTGGAGAGCATCCCGGAGGACTTCAGGCAGATCGACGTGCTGGTGAACAACGCCGGCCTCGCCCAGGGCCTGGACCCCGAATATTCCGGCGACTTCGGCGACTGGGACAGAATGATCGACACCAATGTCAAGGGCCT
>CAVIVH010000144.1:544-3827 GCA_963646185.1 bacterium
AGAATGATCGACACCAATGACAAGGGCCTGCTCAACATGACCAGGATGATAGTCCCGGACATGGTGAAACGCAACCGGGGCCATGTGATCAACATCGGCAGCGTGGCCGGTGACGCGGCCTATGCCAACGGCAATGTCTATTGCGCCACCAAGGCTGCCGTCAAGGCCCTCTCGGACGGACTGAGAATCGACGTGGCCAACACGAAGATCAGGGTCACCAACGTCAAGCCCGGACTGGTGGAGACCGAGTTCTCCAACGTGAGGTTCCACGGCGACGACAAGAAGGCCGAGAATGTCTATAAGGGAATCAAGCCCCTCACCGGAGACGATATCGCAGACGTGGTCTGGTATGCCGCAGCGGCGCCGGAGCACGTGCAGATAGCCGAAGTGCTGGTGCTGGCGACGCATCAGGCCAGCGGCAGCGTGGTTTACAGAGAGGCCTGAGCCGCGGAAGCGGAACCGGCAGAAAGGGACGGCTGAGCCGCGGCGGAAGAAGCCTGGACCGCGGAAAGGGAGTCCATCTCGGCGGACAAGGTCCGGTAAAGGGAATCCAGCAGCGGCATGCGCTCGGGAGCCAGCGGCTCCGAAGGCGGCGCCTCCATGGTCAGAGGATTGATGGGGGTGCCGTTTTTCCATACCCTGAAGTCAAGATGCGGGCCCGTGGCGGTGCCTGTAGCCCCCACATAGCCGATCACCTGGCCCTGGCGGACCCTGTCCCCCACTTTGATGTCCGCATAGCGCGAAAGGTGGAGATAGGCCGTGGTATAGACCGAATTGTGTCTGATTTTCACAGTGTTGCCGCCTCCGCCGCCCCAGCCTTTGGAGATGACGGTGCCGTCGCCTATGGACACTACCGGCGTCCCTGTGGGAGCCGCATAGTCCACTCCGGTGTGCGCGCGCACCGTGCCGTGCACGGGATGGCGCCGGTGATAGGAGAAGCCCGAGCTTATGCGCTTAAACTCGAGCGGTGCCTTGAGGAAGGCCTTGCGCAGGCTTTCGCCCTTGTCGGACCAGTAGAGGTTGCCGCCGTCATGGTTGTCCAGCATCACGGCCGGAATCTCAGCCGTTCCGCTGTTGAACTTGGCCAGATATATGGAATCCACGGCCACTACCTCCCCGTCGCAGAGCAGCTCGGAATAGAGCACCCTAAAGCGGTCTCCCTCCTGGAGCCCGAAGAAGTCCACCGTCCAGGCATAGATGTCCGAAAGACTGGATATGAGTATGACCGGGGCGCCGGCTGAACGCATGTCATTCCAGAGCGACGAGCTTATGCGCACATCGGCGAAGCGCTTCATGCGGACCAGCGGCTTTTCATATCTCCATGCCGAATCCGCCTCGCAGCTGAACACCGTCTGCACGGTCCGGCCGTTGGAATACACTATATATGAAGGGACCGCGGAGTCTTTCTCATAGTAGGCCTCCCAGGGGTCGCCAGGGCGTATCTTCCTGACATCCAGTATAGAATCGGGCACCGAGACGGCCATGTTGTGGGCCTTGGCGGGGTCCATGCCGAGAGAGGTGAACAGCGAGGGCAGCAGCTGTCCCTTCTTCAGCACCCCGCCCGTCACCAGGAACGAGTCGGTGCAGAAGCCCAGGGGATAGACCGTGTCGGCGGCATGGCTCAGCTCGTCCGGCATCCCGGTTTTTCCCCTTTTGCACGAAGGGGCGCAGAGGACGGCCATCACGGCCGCCAGAAAAAGAAACCGCTTCATGCCCATGTCCTATTCTGCGGCACCGGCCTTGCCGTTGGCGCGCTCCAGATTATAGGTATTGATCAGTATCTTGCTCATCAGCAGCGGCGGATAGTCTCGGTGCGCGGAGAGGAAGCTCTGCAGAGCGTCATAGGCCTCGGGGCAGCGGTGGCTTCCGAGCAGGGAGCGGCACCATGCGGCCGGGAAGAAGATGTCGCCGGTGGCCTTCACCTCCTCCAGAGCCTCAAGCCCGGGGACTATATAGGGAACCGACTCCGCATCGCGCAGGGAATGGTTGAGGAGGGCCAGGGCTGTCTGGGCCCAGGGTTCCACCGTCCTGTTTCCGGGCAGCAGCAGGGCTGCGAAAAGGGAGTCGCGGGTCTCTTTGCGGGGAGATGCGGCGGGGCTCACGAAATCGAAGCGGCGAAGCTTGTCGGAATTGAAGTTCCTGGAAGGGTCGGAACCGTCGATTCTGGACCTCTGGACGGCCAGAATCTCATCGGCGCGCTCCGGCATTCTCACGGCCAGCTGCCATGCGAAGGTAGTGTAGTCGTCGGTGCCGAGCGAGGCATCGGACTCGTTCTGCCATATGCCGTAAATATATTCAGCGGCGGCGGAAGAAACGGAGCCGGAAGCCAGCTGCCTGAGCAGGCTTGTCCTCACCGAAGCGAGCGGGTGGCTGCGGGACATGGCCATGAGGCGGGCCTCAAGGCTTTCCCTGTCGGCAGGGTCCATGTCGCCGGCGGGTGCGCTGACAAAATCGGCCATGGAAGCGGCTATCTGCTCGTCCTTCTCCGCTGAAAGTGCGTCAAGCAGTGCCGAGGCATAGAACACGGGATCGCGGAAACGGCCCTGCATATAGTTCTCGTTGATGGTTACCAGCACCGACTCCCTGGCGGTGTCGTCCTTTATAGAGCCGAGCACCGTGAGCAGAGTCCTGATGTCCTCTTCGGGCATCTCGATGAGCGCATAGGTCTGTCCGTCGGGATTGGGGATATAATATCCTCCGGCGGGGGAGGGAATGGTCTCTGCGGCGGAGCCTCCGAGTTCTGCGGAAGCCGTTCCGGAAGCCTTCTCAAAGGCGAAGGCGAGGCGCTGGGGACGGCCGACGCTGTCCGGGGACTCCACCCTGATGCCGTCGGCGGTGCGGGTCAGCGACACGTGCGGAATTCCGGCGGTATAGATCCAGCCCTCGCTGAACTGCTTCACGTCCTTTTCGCTGTGGGCGTCAAGCACTTCGACAAGGTCGTCCCAGGTTGCGTTGCCGAAGGCGAATTTCTCCAGATAGGCGCGGATGCCGGTGCGGAAATTGTCGGCGCCCATGAACTCCACGAGCTTTTTCATCACTATTGGAGCCTTTTCATAGACTATGTTGCTGTAAATCAGGCCGGCGTCGGCGAGGTTGCCCAGAGGGCGCCTGACGGGCGAGGATCCGGCGGTTCTGTCCTCGGCCAGGGCGGAGACATAATAGTTCTTGAGCCAGACCAGCTCGTGGTTCACTTCCGGGAACATGGGCTCGGCCATCTCGGCGGCGAAGTAGTTGGCATAGACCTCTTTGGTCCACACGTCGTTGAACCACTTCATGGTCACCA
>CAVIVH010000145.1:0-1329 GCA_963646185.1 bacterium
GTCTTCTGCACATAGTCCGAGAAGCTTCCTCCCCTTCTGAGGTTCACCCTCTCCTGGATTTCCTTGCGCTCGGCGGTCTTCACTCCGGAATAGCTCCACTGGGAAACCCTGGGCCTCTCCACGATCCTGATGGCCAGCCATGCGGTGTCGCGGGCCGACGAAAGCGAGTCTATGGCGATGGAGACATCCTTGAAATAGCGCTGCTGCCAGAGCCTGTTGACGATGTTGGAAACCTGGTCGCCGGGAATGGTGACCTTCTCCCCCACTCTGAGACCGGACAGCTGCATGATCTGGTCCCTTCCGAGATATGTATTGCCTTCAATCTTCACCCCTCCGACAATGTAGTCGGAAGGAGCGGTATAATCCACCTCCGCAGTGCCGGGCCCGTTCTGGGCGAACGCTCCCGCGCAAACGAGCGCGAGAACCGACATCAACGTTGTTCTTTTTAGTCTCATCGACACTGCCTTTCTGAAAAACAATCCCACAAATATAACAATTATTTGACTTTACCGAAGCGCCTGTCCCTTGACGCATAGGCTTCAAGGGCTTTGTGGAATTCCTCCTTGCCGAAATCCGGCCAGAGAACATCGGTAAAATACAGCTCCGAGTATGCGCCCTGCCACAGCAGATAATTGCTGATCCGCTCCTCGCCGGAAGTCCTTATGATAAGGTCCGGGTCGGGGATGCCGGCCGTGACGAGACAGGACGAGAACTCCTCCGCAGTGACGGGACCGGCGGCGCGGTCGCGCGCACTGAGGATTCTGTTCACGGCCTGGAGGATGTCCCAGCGGCCGCTGTAGCTCAGAAAGACAATGAAATTCAGTGCAGTGTTCCCGGCGGTGAGCTCCTCGAGCCCCGATATGGCGGCGCGCAGAGCGGGATTGAGCCGCTCCGTGTCGCCCAGGACGGTGAATTTCACGCCGTTCTTCATGAAGTCCTCGCACACGTCGGAAATCTCCTTCTGCATGAGAGTCATGAGATAGGACACCTCGGACTGGGGTCTCCCCCAGTTCTCCTCGGAGAACGCATATAGAGAAAGGTATTTTATGCCTTCGTCGATGCAGCATTCAGTCACCCTGCGGACGCTTTCCACGCCGTGCAGATGGCCATAGACCCTTTCCTTGCCTCTTTCCACGGCCCACCGGCCGTTACCGTCCATAATTATGGACACATGCTGAGGTAACCTCTTTTCCATTGAATCAATTTTCCGTGTTTCTGATATCCTCGCCCCAGAAAAGCTTGCTTGTCAAAGCCTTTACGAATTCCGACTTGGCGAGGCAGACCCTCTTGAGCGAAAACTGTGCCACCGAGACATGGACGGTCCAGTCC
>CAVIVH010000145.1:1339-3794 GCA_963646185.1 bacterium
GGTCTCGGGGACCACAAGCGGACGCACGTTGAGGTTGTGCGGGGCTATGGGCGCGATGATCAGGACTTTTGCGTCCGGAGTGCAGATGGGGCCTCCGACGCTGAGGGAATATGCGGTGGAACCGGAGCTGGTGGCGACCAGAAGGCCGTCGGCCCAGTAGGTGGGCAGGGGCTGGCCGTTGACGGCCACGTTGATACCCAGCACGGCCGTCCCCTTTCTGTGGATGGACACCTCGTTCAGGGCATAGGGCAGAAGACCTATGTCCTTCCTGGCGTTCACGCCCTTGAGGGTGGCGTTCAGCATGGTCCTGTATTCTATGGAGAAATTGCCGCTCATCAGGGCCTCGACCACCGGTTCGGGGCTGTTTTCGGACAGGAAACCGAGACGTCCCAGATTGACGCCCAGAATGGGAAGGCCCACGTCGGCGACCAGCTGGGCCGCGGTGATGAAGGTGCCGTCACCGCCCACGCTCAGGACCAGATCGGTCTGAGGGCATATGTCCGATTTGGCATTTATATAATAGACCTCGTATGATTCTTTCTTGAGCTCCGCGAGAAGATCCGTAAATCTCTTGTCTTCCTTGAGGAGCTCGTTCTTGATCACGATTCCGATTTTCATACTGTATCTGATTCTTGCGTGCCGGATTTTAATTGCACGGCCCCAAAATTAGCACTTATTTTTCAACTCGGCGCTTTTGCCTCCATTTTATTTGAATGTTTGAACCTGCGGCACGAGAGGCGGAGGGGGCAAAAAAACGGCGGGAAACGGAATTTTGCAAATAATTGCTATTTTTGTGGTTCAATACGAACTTTGAGTAAAAATCAAAAACTTAAATAAAACATGAAAAAGACAACTCTCGCCCTGGGAGCGGCAATTCTGGCTGCCTCGGCATTCATTTTCCAGTCCTGTAACAATGCCGGCAACGGAACATCGGCCGCAGCGGAAGGCACTGCAGCAGGCGCCACCGCCGCCAAGGGCGCCGTGGTTTACTTCAACCTGGACAGAGTCCTGAACGAATATGACATGGCCAACGAGCTCCGCTCCGCCGTGCAGTCCAAGGTGGACGGCATCAACCAGGAAGTGACCCGCAGGGGCAACAAGCTCCAGAACGATGTCAACGCCTTCCAGGAGAAGATAAACAAGGGTCTCCTCACAAGGTCCGTGGCCGAAGTCCAGAGCCAGAAGCTCGGCGAGCAGCAGCAGGATTTCCAGAACTATGCCGCCCAGAAGGAGCAGGAGATCAACGAGGAGCAGAGCGTGATGATGAACCAGCTTGCCGACGCCATCAACACCTTCGTCAAGAAATATAACGAGACCAAGCAGTATGCGCTGATCATCACGACCCAGGGCGACATTCTCTCCACCCCCGTCGTGGCCGGTGACGCATCTCTTGACATAACCGACGAGATCATCGCCGGCCTCAACGAGGAATACGTCAAGAACAAGGCCGACAACAAGTAGCCTGATGAGAAGAACGGTTCTCCTGATACTGGCCGCCCTGCTGTGCGCGGCGGCTCCCGCAGGGGCGCAGGAATACAGCCAAACTCCCGTCACCGTCTCGAAAGACAAGGTCAGAGGCGGCGACGGGAAGGTGTATTATTCGCATGTCGCGCGGGAAAGGCAGACGCTGTTCTCCATAGCGAAGGCCTATGGGGTGACGGTGGATGAAATCTATGCGGCGAACCGTGAACTCAATCTCGAAAAGGAAGGTCTCAGGAAGGACACCATACTGCTGATACCCATAAGCCAGGCCGCAACGGCTTCCGCCGACAGCGCAAACAGCGCCTCCGGAAAGACAAAAGAGACGTCAGCCGGGAATCCGGAGGAGACGGCCGCGGCGCAGGGGCAGCGGACCCATGTGGTCAAATGGTATGAGGACCTCGAGGACATCGCCGCGAAATACAATGTCTCCGTCGCGTCCATAATCAAGGCCAACAATCTGAAATCCAGGAAGCTGAAGGCCAGGACGGTGCTCGTAATCCCCGCAGCGGAGACCGCCGTCGCGGCAGCGGCCGGAAAGGACGACACCGCCGGGGCAGCGGAGCCCGAAGCAGCCGGGGACACGGACACGACGGCAACCGCGGCCAGGGTGAACGTGACGGATTTCTTCTCTGGGCTTTTCTCCGGAAAGAAATCTTCCGCAGACGCCGTGCTCATGCTTCCCTTCGGGGCCGAAGGGAAAGTGAGCGGAAACAACATGGACTTCTACTGCGGATTCCTGATGGGACTCCGCAAGCTCAACGGCGCGGCCGACCTGACCGTGCTTGACAACGCCGGCGGACGCCAGCCGCTCACCGGAGCGGAGATGTCGGAGAAGGACATGGTCATAGGCCCCATATCGTCGAAGGAGCTGGAAAGCGTCGCCGCCATGGATTCGGATGGGATTCCCCTCATCTCCCCTCTCGACCAGAAGGCCGAGAAGCTTGCGGAGACCTACCCCTTCATGATTCAGGTC
>CAVIVH010000146.1:0-3761 GCA_963646185.1 bacterium
CCGTGCTCTATCCGCTCAACATGCAGGCAGGGACATATGGGGAAGAAGTGAGGGCCCTGGTGAACTACAGGGTGGCCACTCCGGCCGACATCTCCAGGTATGACGCTCCCTATGGCATCTCCAATCTGGTCTATGTGAACTGGATAGAGAAGGTGCTGACCAAGTCTATGTCCGAAGGCACGCAGGACGATGACACCGCCTATGGCAACGACCCCGTCGAGGTCCTGAACGCCTGGTCCACAGTGTGCGAGGACGGGTATCTCACCCTCAATTTCCGCGCGATGTACGGAGGCTCCAAGACCCATACGATTACTCTGGTCAAGGGCGAAGGCGACTATGAGGTCGTGCTGCACCATGACGCGGACGGGGACGCCGGACAGAGGCTGGGCGACGGAGTGGTGGCCTTCAGGCTGGACAGGCTTCCCGACACGGAAGGGGAGACTGTGGACCTGAAGCTCGTCTATAACTCCTTCAGCGGGACCAAGACCGTTACCTTCAAATACTGCACGAGAAAATAGAGCAGGACCGCGCTCCGGCCCGAAATGTGTACGGACAGAAACCGTGATATTCGGCACAGATAAGGAAAAGGCGATTATTTCGGCATATGACAGAGGCGATCCCGGTTTCGTGGACCGTCTCTATGCCGAATATGCCGATTATCTTGCCGGAGTCTGCTCCAGATACATTGCCGATGACGACGACGTGAAGGACGTTCTCCAGGAGGCGTTCATCAGGATTGTCTCGAAGATGGGCTCTTTCAGCTATCGCGGCAAGGGCAGTCTGCGGGCCTGGGTCACCAGGGTTACCGTGAACGAGTGCCTTCAGTTCCTGAGAAAGAAGAAGAAAGAGCCGGAAACTCTTGACGAATCATATGCGGCAGGCGTGCCGGACGCGGATCCGGATGTGAAGGGCCTTTCCTTCAACACTCTGGCGGGTCTGATCAGACGCCTGCCGGAAGGCTACAGGCAGGTGCTGAACCTCTATGCCATAGAGGGGAAGAGCCACAGGGAGATAGGGGAGATTCTGCACATAAAGCCGGACAGCTCCGCATCGCAGTTCCACAGGGCCAGGAACCTGCTGGCCAGGATGATAGCGGAGGAAAAGAAAAATACTGACTGCTGAGGTCTATGGATGAAAAATGGATTGAAGAACTGAGGAAGACCGCTTCTGAGGGAAAGGGGAAAGCCCCTGCAAACCTGCTTGCCAACATCCGGAAGACGATGGCGGAGCGGGGGATTGCGCCTGTCTCCGGACAGGCGGCTCCGGAGCGCGGGCATTCGCGCCTGCTGTCGCCTGTCCTGGCCGCGGCGGCCCTGGCCTGTGTCCTGGCCCTGCCTCTGTTTATGCGGACGGGCCAGCAGCCGGATTCAGCTGCCGGAAGGTTTGCGGCCGTCCCTTCGGACGACGCTCCTGCGGCTTTGTCAGAGGCCGGTGGAGAAAGCCTGCTTGCCGATGTCCGGGTCGCTGATAATCAGGTCTATGCGTCCGGACTGACGCAGGATGTCTCCGGCGGCGTCCGGGATGGCGGCGATTTCGCGGGGATTCCCGATGCCCGGACTTTCCTGAAGGGCGATATGGTAGTTGGGGAGGCCGCTGCGGAGACAGCTGAGGACGTGGCTGCGGCGGGAGAGAATGCCGTAAACGGCGGGGAGACTGAAATTGCCAGTGCCGGTGATGACCGAGAGACCGGTCTTGCGGAGAATGGCCGCGAGGCGGAAGAGGGGAGTGCTGCCGGGAAGACGAAAGCGGCCGCGGAGATTCCCGCCGATGACTATGACGCATTCCGCGAGCCGGCTATCCGGAAGAAGACCCGCGGCAGGATTTCTGTCGGGGCCTCGTTTGCCGGAGCGTCCGGAGTGTCCGGGTTTTCGGGCGGAGGCGGGGACGCCGTCATGATGGCAGCGGAGCCTTTCGGAACGTATTCCGATGCTGTGGCGAACGCCGAGGTGAATTCCATGCCGGGCTATACCATCGACGTTCCGGAGCCCGACGAACATCATGATCGTCCGCTCAGGTTCGGACTTTCGGTCAGATATCCTCTTTCCGGGAGGCTGAGCGTGGGAAGCGGGGCGGTGTTCAGCTATCTTAGTTCCACCTTCGAGAGCGAAAGCCCGTCGTCCGTGTCCCGCGTCAGGCAGAGGCTCCATTTCATAGGCATTCCCCTGAACTTGTCATACAGGCTAGCCGGAAGCGGCCGTTTTTCCCTCTATGTCTCCGGAAACGGGATGGCCGAGTGGCTTGTCGGCGGCAGGTCCGTGACTAGGGATGCTCTCATCGGGTATTCGGCGTCCTGCGAGACCCGCAATGTCTCGGATGGCAGGACCTATTTCAGTGCCGGGGTCTCCCTGGGCGCGCAGTACCGGTTCGCGGGCAGGGTTTCCGTCTATTTTGAGCCCGGTGTGATGCACCATTTCGGCAACGGCACCCGCGTCAGGTCGTCATATACCGAGAATCCGACCGACCTCGATTTCCAGATAGGACTGAGGTTCTCCCTGTAAAACGATAAGCCAAAAACATTTGAATACGGCCTGTGGGCATTGGAGGCCGCTGAAGCCGCTCCGCTTGGGAAAAGGAGCTGTTTTTCGTATATTCGTAAAGATATAACACAACGCCCATGACTTCGTTTTTTCTGATTCTCATAGTCGTCGTAATCCTGACGGGTATTTTCCTGAACAACATATCTTCTCGCATAGGCATACCGACCCTCCTTGCATTCATACTGCTTGGAATGGTGTTTGCCAACAACGGTCTCTGGCCGGTCCGTTTCGACAATTATGAAGTGGCCAAGGAGACCTGTACGGTGGCCCTGATATTCATAATGTTCTATGGCGGATTCGGCACCAGATGGGAGTCGGTGAAGCCGGTGGTCAGGGAATCGGCCCTTCTCGCATCGCTGGGCGTCATAGCCACGGCCGGGCTCACGGGGGTGTTCTGCAGGATGGCCCTGGGCTGGGACTGGCTGGAAAGCCTTCTCTTCGGCTCGGTCATCAGTTCCACCGACGCGGCTTCGGTGTTTTCAATTCTGAGGAGCAAGAGGCTGGGCCTGAAGAACAACACTGCGCCCATGCTCGAGATGGAGAGCGGCAGCAACGACCCCGCTTCATATATGCTCACGGCAATCATGCTTTCGGTCATGAACGGGTCGGCCAGCGGGGGAGCCATCATATGGAACATATTCGCCCAGCTGGTCTTCGGCGCGGCCTGTGGTGTGGGCATAGCCAAGCTGGCCGCATTCGGCATCAGGAGGATAAAGTTTCAGACCAGCGGCTTCGAGTCTCTGTTCATATTCGCGGTGGCGGTCGCTTCCTATGCGGTTCCCACGGTGATAGGCGGTAACGGCTATCTGAGCGCATACATAGTGGGCATAATCCTGGGAAATGTGGATTTCCACGGGAAGAAGCCGCTCGTCAGCTTCTTTGACGGAGTCACCGGACTGATGCAGATTCTGATCTTCTTCCTGCTCGGTCTCCTGGCCAGGCCGACCCTGCTGCACAGGGCCATACTGCCGGCTCTCGCAATATTCCTGTTCCTGTTGTTCGTGGCGCGTCCGGTGTCGGTGTTCGCCATCCTCACCCCGTTCCGCAAGTATTCGTTCAGGCAGCAGACCCTTGTCTCCTTCGTAGGACTGAGGGGAGCCGCATCCATCGTATTCGCCATCATGGCCATGGTGGACCCGGCGTTCCTGCACAATGACATATTCAACATAGTCTTCTGTGTCGTGCTGCTTTCCATCGGTATCCAGGGCTCGCTCATTCCCTGGG
>CAVIVH010000147.1:0-3744 GCA_963646185.1 bacterium
CAGACCGGTCCGGTCCGACCATACGCATACGACGAAACCACCTTCCGGAGAATCGCTTTCCGAATGGCTTACTACTAGATATGAATTCACGGGTATCGCTCGGGAAGGGTCGTCAGAAGGTTGACCCGCGAGCTTGTTGTTTTCTGATTTTATAGAACTGGGAGGCTCCATATTAATGTTGTGCTGTTGCTATAACATCTGCAAATATACTAAAATTTGAATTTATTGCTATCTTTGCACTCTGTTATCAAGGTTATTTTAATTTTTTACTAAATAATTCATCATGGGATATTTAACTAATGAGAAGCTGCTTATCGTCGGCGCCGCCGGCATGATCGGCTCCAACATGGCTCAGACGGCGATGCTGCTGAAGCTTACTCCTAATCTGTGTCTTTATGATATCTATGAACCCGGTCTCCGCGGCGTTGCTGCCGAGATGGACCAGTGCGCTTTCGACGGTGCAAACATCACCTGGACGGTCAATCCCGAGGAGGCGTTCAAGGATGCAAAATATATAATCTCTTCCGGCGGATTCCCGCGCAAGGAGGGCATGACCCGTGAGGACCTCCTCAAGGGCAACTGCAAGATTGCCGCCGAGTTCGGTGACAACATCAAGAAATACTGCCCCGATGTCAAGCATGTGGTCGTTATCTTCAACCCCGCTGACGTGACAGCTCTCACAGCTCTCATCCATTCCGGTCTGAAGCCCCACCAGCTCACATCCCTCGCAGCCCTCGACTCCACCCGTCTCCAGGAGGCTCTTGCCCATGAGTTCGGCGTGCAGCAGGACAAGGTTACCGGCGCACACACCTTCGGCGGCCACGGCGAGCAGATGGCTGTCTTCGCTTCCGCTGTGAAGATCGACGGCAAGCCTCTCTCCGAGATGGACCTTTCCAAGGAGAGATTCGAAGAGATCAAGCACGACACCGTGCAGGGCGGTTCCAACATCATCAAGCTCCGCGGAAGGTCTTCTTTCCAGAGCCCTGCCTATCTCGCAGTGAAGATGATCGCCGCAGCAATGGGTGCCGAGCCTTTCACTCTTCCCGCAGGCTGCTATGCCAACACTGAGAAGTATCACAATGTCATGATGGCTATGCCCACCACCATCGACGCCACCGGTGTGCATTTCACGATGCCCGTCGGCACAGCCGATGAGATGGCCGCTCTCGACGCTTCTTATGCTCATCTCTGCAAGATGCGCGACGAGATTGTCGAGCTGGGTATTGTCCCTCCCGTGGCTGACTGGAAGTCCGAGAACCCGAACCTCTAGTTTTTATACTGAATAAAAAGGGATGGCTAAAAAATTTAGCCATCCCTTTTTGTGTCAACCGGTTTCGGCATTCGGCAGTATCCTCCGGCGACCTTCGCTTCGCTCATCCCACCACCGCTTCGCGGCGGTCCCCCCAGCTCATGAGGCCGCGGGCGGCCACAGGTCCCGGAGGGTACTGCCGAATATCCACCGCCTATAGGCTTAGAAGCTGTAGGTGATGCCGATTCCGGACACGAAGCTGGTGCGGTAGAAGTTGTCCTGTCCCGGAATCATCAGATTCTCGGCGCTGAGCTTCTCGGCCAGGCCGGGCACAGCTCCGGCCAGCTGTCCGAGCACGGGAGCGAGCTTGGACGCGATGAGGGCGCCGTTTCCGCCATAGTCCGCCTGCTCCTTGGTGAGATGCTCGAAGAATGTCTTATAGATGCCGGCCTCTATGGACATCTTGCTGTTGATGTGATAGACTGCGCCGAGTCCGCCGGAGATGGAGTTGGTCGTATAGCTCATGTCAGAGATGTATTTGGCATCGCTGCCGAAGCCGAACACGGTCTTGTTGGCGCCGATGCTGAGGGTCAGCCGCCTGTTGACGTCATATTCCATGCCTCCGAGAATCTCATAGGAATTGTGCTTCAGGCAGTCCTGCTTGTCGTTCTTGCCGGTCTCGCTGTTATATTGCCGTGCGCTCTTGTCGAAATAGATGTTGGCGCCGAGCGACACCCTGAAATTGGGCTTCACCTCGTACTGGCCTCCAAGATTGAGGCTTCCGGGAATGTCGGCGGCCACCCTGTCCAGGTCATACTGCGCGATTCCGGTGGTGTTTACCTTCGTGTCGTTCTCCAGGCGCACCCTGGTGTTGAACTCATACCTTGCGGAGAAGTTGAACTTTCCGGTCTTGTAGTCCACCGAGAGGACGGGAGTCCATGCGATGTCGGTCTGGCGTGCATCGAGAGCCTTGTCGCTGACGAGGCCCGAGGCCATCCCGACGGCGGTCTCTGCGGGAATCAGCCCTCCCGAGACCGCCGATATGGCAGTGCCCAGCACGGTGGCGGCGGGCAGCATGTTGCCGCCATATTCGAGACTGATGTTCTCGAGGCTTCCGACATAGCTGTTTACAAGATAGTTCATGCGCACTCCGGCGGAGACGCTGAGCTTTTCGCTCAGTCTGTAGCCGAGATTGAGCTGGCCGGAGAAATTGTACTGCTCGCCGGTCAGGCTGATGTCTGCGTCATATGCCGTGACGGTCTGCGTGCCGGTGAGGTTGTTGATAAGGGCCGGAATCATGGCCACGGGCGCTTCGAACGAGCCCAGTCCCTCCGCATACTTGGCCTTGCCGCCTCCCGAGACCACTCCGAAATGGAACGAGGCGAACATCCTGTCGTGCTTGTAGGCCATGTCGAAATGGGGCAGCACCGGGGCGAAAGTCTTGCCCTTGTAGGTCTTGTAGCCGCGTCCGCCGTTGTCCACTCCATATTTGAGGGGCTCGTAGGTGGAGGTCGTTTGGCGCTGCTGGATTGCGGTCTGCACGTCGAGGGCGAGATGCCATCCGTCGTTCATGAATCCGATGCCGGCCGGATTGAAATAGGCTCCGTGCACGCCTATGGCCGCATTCTGCGAGGGATTTCTGAGAAAGGCGATATTCTGGTTGGTGTTGGTGACATAGCCACCTGCGTTGGCGAGGGCGGTTGCTGCGCACAGGCCTGCCGCAAAAGTAATAATCTTCTTCATTTGGTCGAATTTATTTTCTTTTCGGGCACAAATGTAGATTCATTCAACAAATCTACCAAATCATTCGACCAAAAGGATAATTATTGCCATTTTCGGGCTTTTTAAACTTGTTTACATAGCCCCCAGAGGAAAACCCGAGTGGCCGGAACGGCCGCGCCCGCGACGGAGTCGCGAAATGCCCCTAATAGGGACTGTCGGCGATAGCCGGCTGGGGTAAGATGGCCGCCAACGGCCGTTAGGCCGTTACGTGGGCAGAGTCCCTGTCAAGGGATGAGCGAAGCGAAGGTCTCCGGAGGGGACCGCCAAATGCCCGGAAGGGCAGCAGATGCCGGAAGCGGGCGGATACAAAAAAGGATGACTGATTTTTCAGTCATCCTCTTTTGAAGTATGGTGTTAAAAAACTAGTCGCTGAGAGAGAATCTCTTGAATGCAAGCACTTTAGCCTCCTTGTCGATAGACTGGATGTGCTTTGCGACAGAAACCTTCTCGTCAGACTGGACGAAATCCTGCTCCTCGAGAGTCTGCTCCTTGAAGAACTTCTGGATACGGCCGTTGGCGATATTCTGGATCATCTGCTCAGGAAGCGATGCAGCCTTCTCGGCCGACACGGTCTTGATGATCTCACGAGCCTGCTCTGCCTGCTCGGGAGTGATCCAGCCCTTGGCTGTATTTGACTCGATATGGTCCTCGCTGTCCACATGGGCGGGGTTGATGCCGACCTTCTTGAGGGCGGCCTCCACAGCCTTCTTGAC
>CAVIVH010000148.1:0-3734 GCA_963646185.1 bacterium
TCCCGGAAGAGCCCGAAAGAGGGTTGGCCGCAATCCGCGGGGCCGGCATGCTGATATGCCTGGACTGCAACGGATTCGGCCGGACCGGAGACCTGGAGCGGCCGCTGAGAGAGTCAGAGGCCGTCAAAGTGCTGATAGACCATCACATAAGCCCGCAGGAGCAGGATTTCGCCCTCACCGTTTCCGAATGCGAAATCTCGTCGGCGTCGGAGCTGCTGTTCTGGCTTCTGATGGAGATGCCCGAAATCTCTTCGGACGCGCGCAGACTGCCTCCGGAGGCCGCGCTGGCCCTGATGACCGGCATGACCACCGACACCAACAACTTTGCCAATTCCGTCTATCCATCCACCTTCGAGATGGCCTCCAGGCTGATTGCGGCCGGAGTGGACAGGGACGCCCTGCTGGGACGGCTCTACAACTCCTATCGGGAGAACCGCCTGAGAGCCATGGGCTGGATGCTGTCCGAAGCCATGACCATAACCCGGAAAGGCGTAGCGTATGCGATATTCACCGACTCCGACAGGGCCCGGTTCGGGCTGGAGGACGGCGAGACCGAGGGCTTCGTGAACCTGCCGCTCGCGATAGGCGAAGTGAAGATGAGCATACTGGCCAAGATGGACAAAGACCATTACAGGATATCGATACGCTCCAAAAAGGGAACCTCCGCCAACATGTGCTCCGTCAAATATTTCAACGGAGGCGGCCACGAGTGCGCTTCCGGCGGAAAACTCTTTGCCGGAAAGGACATTCCATCATGCAGCCGCGCGGACGTGGCCGCATACATAGAAAGGGTGACTGACGAATTCATGAGACGAAATGAGAAATAAGGCACGATTCATGCTGATCCGGCACTGGCCCGCCGCATCCGGACGGGAGAAAATCAAACGAATGACTATGAAATTACACGATACACTTATTCTGATCGGGGGCGCGGCCGTCGCGCTGACAGCCTCCTGCGCAAAGAGCAACACGGCGACTACCAACGAGCAGTCGAAAGAATATATAGACGCATGGGTCTCCATGAAATATCCGGAAGCTACGCAGACATCCGTCGGAGCCTATATCCTCGAAGACACGCCCGGAGACGGGGCCAGATATGACGGAGAGGCCTATGTCTTTGTCTCCTACACGCTCGCGTCCATGAACGGGACCATCTCATCCACGACCGAAGAAAGCGTCGCCAAGCAGGTCGGAACCTACGAGGACGGCAACTACTACGGCGCTCAGACCTGGTTTACCGGCAACGAGAACCTGTCGGTGGGAATAGAGAGCGTCCTGCAGGGAATGAGCATCGGCGAGACCCGCAAGGCCCTGATTCCCAGCTGGCTGATGGTCTTTGACAGAAAAGAGGACCCCGCCGACTACATCAAGAAGACCAACAAGTCCTCGTCCACCGGCATCTATGAACTGACCCTGCACGGATTCACGGACGACATCCAGGCCGACCAGATCGCCAGGATAGAGAAATGGTGCGACACGAAATATGGCCATCTGGACTCCCTGTCCTATGGCTTCTACTATAAGGAACTGGCCGAGCCCGCAGACGATGAGGCCTTTCCCAGCGACACCACGATAAAGATAAACTACATCGGCAGGCTGCTCAACGGACAGGTATTCGACACCAATATCCGCGACACCGCCAGAAAATACAATATCTACGATTCATCGACCGCCTACAAGCCGGCCTCCATCGTCTGGGGCGACACCTCCGACGACCTCGTCTTCAAGGCTTCGGGCTCTTCTTCCGAGTCCTCAGTGGTCACCGGATTCAGCAAGCTGCTCTGGGAGATGAGACCCGGCGGCAAGTCGGCCGCAGTCTTCATCTCGGACTATGGCTACGGCCACAGCGGAAGCGGGGACAGGATTCCCGCCTATGCACCCCTGGAGTTTGAAGTCGAAATCGTAGACGAGTAGAGCGATGCCCATAGGAGTGATTCCCACAGAGCTGGGCACCAAGAAGATAAGCACCCTGCTGAAGGAATATGCAGTACCGGGAATAATCGCGATGACCGCGTCCTCCCTGTACAACATGGTGGACAGCATCTACATAGGCCACATCAAGGATGTCGGGTCCTATGCCATTTCCGGCCTCGCGGTCACCTTCCCGCTGATGAACCTGTCCTCGGCCCTCGGCACTCTGGTGGGAATCGGCGCGTCCACGATGCTCTCCGTCCTGCTCGGACAGAAGAACTATGAAGCCTCCAACAAGGTCCTGGCCAACGAGGTCACCCTCAACACTATAATAGGCATTCTGTTCAGCGTGCTCTGCCTGGCCTTCCTGGACCCAATACTGCTGTTCTTCGGAGCCAGCGCGAACACCCTGCCCTATGCGCGGCAGTATATGGAGATAATCCTGTACGGCAACGTGTTCACCCACCTCTATTTCGGACTCAACAGCGTCATACGCGCCGCCGGCAATCCGAAGCTGGCGATGGGTCTGACCCTTTTCACCGTCATATCGAACAGCATCATGGACCCGATTCTCATCTTCGGGCTGGGCATGGGCATAAGAGGGGCCGCAGTCGCCACCGTGCTGTGCCAGATGATGGCTCTGTCCTATGCGATATACTATTTCTATGACCAGAAGAAGTTCATCCATCTGCCGAAGAAGTTCTTCGGACTGGAATGGAGAATCGCGAAAGACTCGCTGACTATCGGAATGGGACCGTTCCTGATGAACGCCGCCGCATGCATAGTCGCGCTGTTCGTGAACCAGCAGCTGCTCAAATATGGCGGAGACCTCGGAATCGGGGCCTACGGCATAGTGAACAGGATTTCCTTCCTGTTCATAATGGTGGTCATGGGCCTGAACCAGGGAATGCAGCCTATTGCCGGCTATAATTTCGGTGCCAGGAAATATAGCCGCGTGAAGGAGGTATTTCTCCTCACCGCGAAGCTGGCCACCATGGTGATGGCAGTCGGATTCCTGGTCGGAGAACTCTGCCCGTCGCTGGCCGTGAGCGTGTTCACAAGTGACCCCGAGCTCAAGACCATTGCAACCAAAGGGCTGAGGATTATGAACATAGCCTTCCCGGTCATAGGCTTTCAGATGGTGGCCACCAACCTGTTCCAATGCCTCGGCATGGTCAGGAAGTCCATATTCCTGTCGCTCTCGCGCCAGCTGATCTTCCTGCTGCCGGCTCTCTATCTGCTGCCGGTCTGGGCAGGCGTCAGGGGCGTATGGTTCAGCTTCCCTCTGTCCGACCTGCTGGCCACGGTCGCGACGCTGATTCTGATGATATCGCTCATAAGAAAGCTCAACCGGCTCAAGGACGGGGACGCTCCCTCGACTCTCGGAAGCCAGATAAAAGAAAACAACTAAAACCAAGACGTCATGGACAACAATAAGAAAGTCATCATCACCGTGGGCCGTCAATTCGGCAGCGGCGGAAAAGAGGTGGCGAATGCCCTCGGCAAAAAGCTCGGCATCACCGTTTACGACAACGAACTGATTACCCATGCCGCCGAAAACAGCGGATTCAGCAAGGACCTGTTCGTCCGCAGCGACGAGAAAAGAAGCTTTTTCTCCTTCTCCAACTTTTTCGCCTATGGCCGCTACGGCGGAGGCGACACCGCGGAGAACTATGTGGATGACAACACCCTGTTCCGCATCCAGAGCGACACCATCCGCGACATAGCCTCCAAGGGCTCGGCCATATTCGTGGGCAGATGCTCGGACTATATCCTCCGCGACATGGACAACAAGCTGGACGTGTTCATCTCGGCTCCCGAGA
>CAVIVH010000149.1:0-3702 GCA_963646185.1 bacterium
ACTTCCGTCCGTTCTTTCTCATCGAGCCCCTTTCCTCCAGGGAATTCAGGGCTCAGAGGCTGGCGATTCTGGACTATACGGCCATTGTTTTCTCGGCCAGACACACGATAGACGCATTTTTCCGGCTCTGTGACGAGCTCAGGATAAAGATTCCCGAGACCATGAAGTATTTCTGCAGCACCGAGGCAGTCGCCCTCTATCTGCAGAAGCACATTGTCTTCCGCAAGAGAAAGATTTTCTTCGGCACCGGGACTCCGGACTCGATCGTGGCCCAGATCGGCACCAAGCATAAGGACGAGAAGTTCCTCATCACCACCAATGCGGCGACGAGCAACGACACCATGACCAAGGCTTTCTCCTCGGCTGGGCTCGAGTTCACGATTGCCAATTTCGTGAAGCCGGTCTCCCAGGACCTCAGCGACGTGGACATCCATTCCTATGACGTGGTGGTGGTCTATAATCCCGCCGACCTGACCTCTCTCCAGGAGAACTTCAAGGAGTTCAAGCCCGAAGGAATTCAGTTCGTCACCTTCGGCCACGGGATAGTGAAGGCCATGGAGGACAACGGCTATCCCATCGCCATCAAGGCCCCCACTCCGGAGGCTCCCTCGGTGGCCAGGGCGCTGGCACTCTATCTGGAAAAATCCGTCAACGAATAGCTCTCCTCCATGGGGAACACTCTTCCAAAGCGCGAGAGACTTCATTCCAAGTCCGATATTGACGCCCTTCTTTCAAAGGGGCGTTTTTTTCCTGCGGGCGAGATGAAGTATTGCGTCCGCAAGGGCACCGGGGAGAGCGTGAACAGGATACTGATTTCGGTGTCCAAGAAGTTTTTCCGCAGGGCCGTGAAGCGCAATCTTCTGAAGCGCCGCATCCGGGAGGCCTACCGCACACGCAAGGACCTGCTTGAAGGCGGAGGAACGGACATCCTCTTTGTCTATTCCACCAGGGAAGTCCTTTCCTATGAACGGATTGCGGCCATAGTGGAGGGTATTCTGCTGGCCGTCCGCAAGTCATGAGCGCGAAGGAGTTTCTGAAGAAGGCGTCCATCGCCCCTTTCGTGCTGCTGATCAGGTTCTATAAGATCTGCATATCGCCATACACTCCGGCCAGCTGCCGTTTCACGCCCACCTGTTCCGAATATGCGCTGCAGGCGTTCCGCAAGTGGGGCCCTTTCAAGGGGTTGTATCTGAGCGTGCGCCGCATTCTGCGCTGCCATCCCTGGGGCGGAAGCGGCTATGACCCCGTTCCGTAACGGAAATTCACTATCTTAGTGAACGGCATGAAAAACAGGGCCGTTTTGAAATGGAATATCTGTCAAAAGAACGCCACGACCAGATTGTCGCGGAGCTTGAATTTCTCATAAATGAGGAGTATCCCCGGATCAGGGAGGAGCTTTCGGAAGCGCGGGCCCAGGGGGACCTGAGCGAGAATTTCGAATACCGTTCGGCCCGCAGGGCTCAGGGCAAGGCGATCAGCAGGATCCGTTTTCTGCAGAAGCTACTGCGCTATTCGAGGGTAATCGACACTTCTGCCCTGCCCAAGGACCAGATCACGCTGCTCAGCAAGGTGACTTTCACCAATCTTTCGACCGATGCGCGGATGTGTTTCACGGTGGTCAGTCCCCATGAGATGGACCTCAGCAAGGGGAAGATTTCCTGCAAGTCGCCCATAGGCATGGCTCTGATGGGTCACAAGGCCGGCGACACCGTCGATGTCGATGCCCCCTCCGGCACCTTCCGCCTCAAGATCGAAACCGTCTCCCTCGACCAGTAGGTTATTCTGCAGGGGGTTCAGATGGCGGGGGTTCACCCCTACGGAAAAAGGTCGGCCGAAATTCGGCCGACCTTTTTCGTCGGGGTACCGTGACTCGAACACGGGACCCTCTGGTCCCAAACCAGATGCGCTAGCCAACTGCGCCACACCCCGGAACAACGGACTGCAAAGATATGATGATTTCCGAAAAATTCAGCTATTTTTGTTCAATGACACAGACAACCATAGTCCGGGCATCTGGAATAAAGAAAAGCTTCGACGCCCTCGAAGTCCTGAAAGGAATAGACTTCCGGGCGGAGAAAGGCGAAGTGGTCTCCATAATGGGAGCCTCCGGCGCCGGCAAGTCCACTCTGCTCCAGATACTCGGCACACTGTCCACCCCGGACGGGGGCTCGCTGGAAATCGACGGCACCGATGTGCTCTCGCTGGGAAGCCGCGGCATCTCGTCCTTCAGAAACAGGAAAATCGGATTCGTCTTCCAGTCCCACCACCTGCTTCCCGAATTCACCGCAATCGAAAACGTGATGATTCCCGCCTTCATCGCCGGACGCACGGCAAAAGACGCCGAAGCGGCCGCCGGAAAACTGCTCAGAGACATGGGCCTCGCCGAGAGAATGAAGCACAAGCCCGGAGAACTCTCCGGAGGCGAGCAGCAGAGAGTGGCAATCGCCAGGGCCCTCATAAACTCGCCGGCGGTGATTTTCGCCGACGAGCCCACAGGCAATCTGGACAGCGTCACCAAGGGCGAAATCCACAAGCTCATATTCTCCCTGAGGGAATCCCTCGGCCAGACCTTCGTAATCGTGACCCACGACCCGGAACTGGCCGCAATGTGCGACCGGACCGTGCACATAAAAGACGGCATGATCGAAGCCTAGCATATGCCCGGGCCATTCTTCCAGTTCAAGCGGTTCTCCCTGAAAAACGAACGCTCCGCGATGAAAGTCAACACGGACGGCGTCCTGCTGGGCGCGGCCGTACAGCTGAATCCGCGGGAAGGCTTCCGGGTGCTGGACGCCGGAACCGGGACCGGAGTCATAGCCCTGATGGTCGCCCAGCGCCTCTCCGGAACGCTCAGAGACTTCAGCATCAAGGGCATAGACATAGACACGCCTTCTGCCGAAGAGGCCGCAGAGAACTTCGCCGCCTCGCCGTGGGCCGGCCATATGGAAGCAGAAAAACTTCCCCTCCGGAAATGCTCCGGGATCTATGACCTGATAATCTCCAACCCGCCCTACTACGACGACACCCTCTCCAACCCCGACGGCCGGAAAAACCTCGCCCGTCACGCGGCCCTGGCCGGTTCCGAAAGCGCAATACTGTGGAACGACCCGTCCGGGCCGGCGGAAACGGAACGCGCCGAAGAAGCCGTACAGCCGGGAGGGACGGATGCAACAGGGAGCGCCGCCGCTGCGAAAAACGGGCCGGACGCGACAACGATGCCGGCGGGACCGGAGCAGGCGATGTCCTACCGGACGCTGACGGCATATGCCGCAGAGCATCTGGCCGAAGACGGCACGCTGGCCATGATACTGCCCGCAGCCTGCGAAAGGGACATTCTCAGATATGCCGCATCGTTCGGGCTCTTCCCCGAAAGCCTGCTCCGCGTGTGCGCATCGGAAAAGAAACCTCCGTATAGAATCGTCTTCCAGATGAAAAAACGCCCCTCCGCAGATGCGGAAGGACGTCCGATGAACAATATAATTAAATACAAAAAAAGCTGCGGCGAATACACTCCGGAATACAGAGCCCTGATGAAAGACTTCTACCTGTGGGCCTGACCCGCATCACTTGTCGTCCGAAGGCTTGTGAAGACGGGAAATCTGCTGCCTTCTGAACTTCTCCTCGGCGACCACCATCCTGGCGATCTTCTCCTTGGATATTATCCCCGAATAGCGCGCAATCTGTGAAGTCTCGGCATTGTTC
>CAVIVH010000150.1:0-3674 GCA_963646185.1 bacterium
GTTTTGTTCCCGAGGACCACATAGTCGGCCGGCCGGCGATGATCTGGCTGTCCACTGACTCCGGGAAGCCTTTCCCCAAGAATATCAGATGGAAGCGTTTTTTTAAATTTGTGTAGAATTTTTGGAATTGCTGAAATTTAACGCGATATTTGCAGTCTCCTGCGTAAAGTATTCAGAATAATAATAAAAGATAAAATATCATGGCAAAGGTTTGTCAAGTAACTGGAAGAAAGAGAATGATCGGCAACAATGTCGCTCATTCGAAGCTTCGCACCAAAAGAGAGTTCGCTCTCAACCTCAAGACCAAGAAATTCTGGTCTGAGGAAGAACAGAGATATGTCACTCTCAAAGTGTCCTGCAAGGGCATGAGGGAGATCAAGAAGAACGGTCTCGACGCCACGGTCAGAAAGGCCCAGAAGAAAGGATATCTTAACCTTGTTTAATTTCGGAAATTATGGCAAAGAAAGCTAAAGGAAACAGGGTGCAGGTCATCCTGGAGTGCACAGAGCAGAAAGAGAGCGGAGTGCCCGGAATGTCCAGGTACATCACGACCAAGAACAAGAAGAACACCACCGAGCGTCTCGAGCGCAGAAAATACAACCCGTATCTTCACAAGGTGACCCTTCATCGTGAAATCAAGTAATTTAAGGAGAATAGAATATGGCAAAGAAAGCGGTCGCAACATTCGCAGCTAAGGCCGGCTCCAAGAGCATGGTCAAATGCATCCGTATGGACAAGTCTCCCAAGACTGGCGCCTATGTTTTCTCTGAGCTCCTCGTGGAGGCCGGCAAAGAGAAGGAATTCTTCAACAAGAAATAATCCGTTCTCCGGATTGAATCTGAAGTGGCTGGGATTTTTTTCCGGCCACTTTTTTTGTGTCCGGGGCCGGCATGAACCGGCAGGTCTCATGCCCACCGAGGTTGGTAAAGTCAAAACACCTTCTTATCTTTGTGGGCTATGTAAGTTTTTTCGTATGGGATTGTTCGACAAAGGCTTTAAAAAGACCAACAAGAATTTCTTCCAGCGTCTGTCCCGCGCGATCGTCGGCAAATCCAAGGTCGACGACAAGGTGCTGGACGCCATAGAGGAGGCTCTCGTGTCATCGGACATGGGCGTGGACACCACGCTCAAGATTATCGACAACCTCGAGGACAGGGTCGAGAAGGATAAGTATGTGTCCATCGAGGAACTGGCCGGGATGCTGCGCGAGGAAATCGGGCTTCTGCTGAATGTCGGAGACGACAGGCCTGTGGAGCCGTTTGACTTCTCGAAAAGGCCCTATGTGATGCTCGTAGTGGGCGTGAACGGGGTGGGTAAGACCACCACCATAGGAAAAATCGCCGCAAGGCTCCATGCCGGGGGAAAGAAGGTCGTCATAGGGGCTGCGGACACTTTCCGCGCCGCCGCCGTGGACCAGCTTTCGATCTGGGCCGAAAGGGCTGGCGTGGACATAGTCAAGCAGGGCATGGGCGCGGATCCCGCTTCGGTCGCATATGACACGGTGAAATCCGCTGTGGCCAAAGGCGCCGACGTCGTGCTCATAGACACTGCCGGCCGTCTCCACAACAGGGTGGACCTCATGAACGAGCTCACCAAGATCCGCAACGTCATGCGCAAGGTCATTCCCGACGCGCCGCACGACGTGCTCCTCGTACTGGACGCATCGACCGGGCAGAACGCCTTCCAGCAGGCGCGCGAATTCTCCAAGGCGACCGACGTGACTTCGCTGGCCGTCACCAAGCTGGACGGTTCCGCCAAGGGCGGAGTGGTGGTTGGGATAGTGGACCAGCTCCGGATTCCGATAAAATTCATCGGCATAGGCGAGGGTGTGGACGACCTCAAGGTGTTCGACAGAAAGGAGTTCGTCGAGTCGCTTTTCTCCACAAAGGACATAGAACAATAAAAAAAATACATATATCATGAAACTTTCATACAGTTGGCTGAAAGATTATCTCGAATGCGACCTCACTCCGGTGCAGGTGGCCGACGCCATGACTTCCATAGGAATCGAGGTGGATTCCGTCTCCGAGCAGGAGGAAATCCCCGGAGGTCTCGAGGGCGTGGTCGTCGCCAGGGTCGTGGAATGTGAAAGCCATCCCAACTCCGATCATCTGCATGTGACGAAGGTTGACGACGGCTCCGGAGAGCTTCTCCAGGTGGTCTGCGGAGCGCCCAATGTGGCTGCCGGACAGAAAGTGCTCTTCGCCAGGATAGGTACGGTGCTTCCCGGTGACTTCAAGATCAAGAAGTCCAAGATCAGGAGCGTCGAGTCCCTGGGCATGATCTGCGCGGAGGACGAGCTGGGCATAGGCACGGACCACGAGGGCATCATGGTGCTTCCCGAGGACGCGGTCGTCGGCACTCCCGCAAAGGAGTATCTCCATCTCAAGACCGACGCCGTGATCGAATATGAGATTACCGCCAACCGTGTGGATGCCGCTTCGCAGTATGGAGTGGCCAGAGACCTCTATGCCTATCTGAAGCAGAACGGGCTTGAGGGCAGGCTCACGCGTCCCGACGTGTCCGCCTACAGCGACGGAGAGGGCGAGGCTATGCCCGTGGAGGTGAAGGACGCCGCCGCGGCCCCGAGATATGTCGGCATCACCATCCGCGACGTGAAGGTGGGCCCTTCGCCGGAATGGATGCAGAAGAAGCTCCTTTCCATAGGCCTGCACCCCATAAACAACATCGTGGACGTCTCCAACTACTGCCTGTCCGAGCTGGGACAGCCTTTCCATACGTTCGACGCCGACAAGGTGAAGGGCGGCAAGGTCATCGTCCGCAGGGCCGCCGACGGCGAGAAGCTCGTGACTCTCGACGGTGTGGAGCGCAGCCTCAAGCCCACTGACATTGTCATCGCCGACAGCGAAGGCCCCATGTGCCTGGCAGGCGTGTTCGGCGGCGAGGATTCCGGAGTGACGGAGAACACAAGGAACGTGTTCCTCGAGTGCGCATATTTCGATGCCGGATCCATAAGAAAGACATCCAAGACTCATGGCCTCCAGACCGACGCCTCCTTCCGCTATGAGAGGGGAGCCGATCCGCTCATCTGCGAATATGCCGCAAAGCGCGCCGCACTCCTCATTCTCGAGACCGCCGGCGGCCATGTCTGCGGCAAGATGCAGGAGCTCTATCCCGCCGAGATAAAGAAGGCCGTCATCGATCTGGACTATGACAGGATGGAAGGCCTCATAGGCAAGAAGATAGGCCACGACACGATTGAGGACATACTCGGCTGGCTCGCATATGACTTCATCGAGAAGAGGCCCGGCGGAGCCAAAGTCGCCGCCCCTTCCTATATGGTGGACGTGACCAGGGAGTGCGATGTGGTGGAAGAGGTCCTCAGAATCTATGGCTACAACAACGTGGAGCTGCCCCAGAGCATGCGCATGTCCGTTTCGCCCACACCGTCCCCCGACCCCGAGGCCGTCAGGAACTATATTTCCAACTTCCTCGCCGCCAACGGATTCGTGGAGACGATGAACAACTCCCTCACCAAGTCGGCATATTACGCCGCCCTCAAGACCTTCCCCGAGGAAAGGTGCGTGAGGATAGTGAACCCGCTGAGCTCTGACCTCAACGTGATGAGGCAGTCGCTCATTCCCGGAGGCCTGGAGGTGATTTCCTATAACCTCCACAGACAGGCCCAGTCTGTTCAGACATTTGAATATGGT
>CAVIVH010000151.1:0-2378 GCA_963646185.1 bacterium
GTCCTGCGATATGCCTCTGTTCTTCAGAATCGGCCCCTTTGCGAGCGACGCGCCCACATAGCCTGCGAAATCGAGGCTCTGCTCCAGGTTGGAGTTCTGCATGAGGTTGAATATGATATAGGATTCGGGGTCGTCGGGATTGAAGCCCTGATATTTGGTGTCATGGTCGCTTTCCAGCAGAATCACGGAGTTCTCCCTCCGGCACAGGTCCATGTTGGAGGAATAGAGGTCCCTGCCGGTGCGGGACTGCCCCAGAGTGTGGACCGAAAAGCCGCTGACTCCCGCCCATTTGCTGTTCTTTTTGGGATCGACGGAGTTTATGTGTATGGATATGAACAGATTGGCGTTATTCCTGTTGGCGATGGCGGCCCTCTCTCCAAGCTCTATGAACGTGTCCGTCTCCCTGGTCATCACTACCTTCATGTCCGGATAGCCCTCGTTGAGATATTTCCTGAGCTTGAGGCCGACGGACAGGACTATGTCCTTCTCCTTCACGTTCTTGCCGTCCCTGCTCACGCATCCGGGGTCATGCCCGCCGTGGCCGGGGTCTATGCATATGACATTCAGGCCGGGAGTCTTGGCGCGCTGCTGTCCGCGCGAGGACTGAAAGGGAAGGAATAGCAGCGCCAGAGCCAGAACGGCGGCTATATGTTTTTGCAAATAATTCAAAATGGCTTTATCTTTGTTGCTTTGCAAATTTAATTATTTTGGCGGAAAATAAACATAGGACATCGGGGTGCAGGGTGCTTGCGGGCATTCTCTGCCTCTTGTTGCTGCCCTCGTTCCTGGGACTCTCGCAGGACATAAAGCGAGCCCGGAAACAGCGCGCCGTCTTCAACCAGACGGCCGTCGTGAAAAGGGACAGCATCGTGATTCCGGATTCCGTCAGAGTGAGGCGCGACTCCATCCACAGGGCCGATTCCATATTCAGGTCGGACTCCCTCGCCCTGCAGAAAAAGAGCTCGCTCGGCGCTCCGGCCTTTTCCGGAGCCAAGGACTCGGTCAGAGAGGTGTTCACCGAGGGGCAGCGGAAGATATTCTACTATGGCGACGTGAGCGTAGAGTATGGAAATGTGAAGCTTACGGCCGATTACATGGAGTATGACATGAAGTCCGGATCGGTCTTCGCCAGAGGCACTCTCGACACCCTCACGGGCGAGGTGAAAGGCCAGCCGACCATGAGCGAGGGCGGAAGCACCTACACCATGGAGGAGGTCCGCTACAACTTCAACACGAAAAAGGCCCGCATCACCAACATGATCACCCAGCAGGACGACGGACTCCTTCACGGAAAGAACATCAAGATGATGCCCGACCGCTCGATCAACATCACCCACGGAAAATATACGGTCTGCGACCTCGAGAATCCGCACTACTACATGACTCTCTCGGCCGCCAAAGTGATGACCAAGCCATCCCAGAAGACCGTCTTCGGCCCTGCCGGAGTCGTGGTGGAGGACGTTCCCCTCCCGCTCGGCATCCCCTTCGGATTCATTCCCAAGCGGCCTTCGCGCGCGACCGGCCTCCTGGTCCCGACCATAGGAGAGGAGACTTCCAGAGGTTTCTATCTCAGGGACGGAGGCATGTATTTCGTGTTCGGTGACCATCTGGACCTCTCCCTGACCGGAGACTACTACACGCTGGGCTCCTGGGCCATAAACGTAAACTCCAGATACACCGTAAAATACAAGTTCAACGGCAACTTCTCCCTCACCATGTCCAACGACCAGACCGGAGAAAAGGGCAGCGCCGACTTTTTCCAGACCAGGAACTTCGGCGTGACATGGTCGCATTCGCAGGACAGCAAGGCCCATCCGGGAACCACGTTCAGCGCATCGGTGAATTTCTCCAGCCCCTCCAACAGCCGCTACAATTCCCGCTCGGTGAGCGACGCTCTCCAGAACCAGGTCTCGTCGTCCATTTCATATTCGCGCAACTGGAACGGCAAGTTCAGCCTCTCGGTCAACGCTCTGCACAGCCAGAACTCCAGGGACAGTTCCTACACCTTCACCCTGCCTAATGTGACCTTCTCGGTCACGAGATTCTATCCCTTCAAGCAGAAATACCGCGTGGGCAAGGAGAAATTCTATGAGAAATTCTCCCTGGGCTACAACACCACCCTGCAGAACAAGATAAACTTCAAGGCCAGCGAGTTCGGCAAGGACGGCTTCCTGGACAAGTTCCAGAACGGAATGACTCACAATTTTCAGATAGGACTCCCCAACTTCACGTTGCTCAACTATCTGAATTTCACCCCGAGCGTGAGCTATGGCATGAACTGGTTCTTCAGGAAGCAGAGCTATGAATATGACGCCGGGCAGAACAGGCTGGTGAGCCACGACAGCGGGATGATGAGCACCTTCGGAATCACCCAGAAC
>CAVIVH010000151.1:2388-3659 GCA_963646185.1 bacterium
GTCTCATACAGCCCGGAGAAGGGAACATATGCCAACGGCTGGCGAACCTACAGCTACACCGACGCGGACGGCAACGCCCAGACTTATGACTATAACATCTATGCCGGCCAGGTCTATTCCGCCCCGAGCAAAGGCAAGTCCGGCAGCATGAGCATATCCATAGGCAACAACCTGGAAGCCAAGATCAGAGACCCCAGGGACACCACCGGCACCGGGACCAAGAAGGTCAAGCTCATAGACAACCTCAACATCAACACCGGCTATAATTTCCTGGCCGAGCAGTTCAAGATGAGCAACATCGGCGTATCCATGTCCACAAGCGTGTTCGGCAAGGTGGGCATAAGCGGAAACATGAGCCTGGACCCGTATGCAATCGATGAGAAAGGCCAGCGAGTCAACAAGTTCAATGTCTCTCAGGAGGGCTGGATGCATCCCGTGCGCCTGACCGGCGCCAGTGCCTCGATGTCCTATTCCTTCTCCGGCGAGGGCGCGGTCAAGGGCAACGACGGCTCGGCGGCTTCGTCCGAAAGCGGTTCCGACGGGGCTGCAAGCTATTACAAGAGAGTCTATTACCATCCTGTCACCGGCGAATACATCCCCGGCGGCTGGCTCTATTACACCAATCCCAACGTCCCCTGGTCGGTCAACCTGAGCTATTCCTTCTCCTACGCCAAGTCCTACCGCTATGCCGATGAGCAGCTGAGCACGGTCAACAGGATAACCCAGACCCTGGGCATGTCCGGAAATGTCCGTCTCACGCCCAAAATGACCCTTAACCTGACCACCGGCTTCGACCTTTCGGCCATGAAGCTGACCACCACGCAGCTGAGCGCCAGCTATGACCTCCACTGTTTCAACATCGCCGTGTCGTGGGTGCCTGCGGGAACATGGCAGTCCTACAGCTTCAGGATTGCCGCCAACGCTTCCGCACTGTCCGACCTGCTGAGGTTCAAGAAGAGCACAAGTTACTGGGACAGAAGGTAAAATTTTGCGGAATTTTCCCCCTCTCCTTTGTATTTTTTCAATATTTGGCTATTTTTGCGGAATCGTAATCGGGACGAGGCTGTCTCTGCGCCGAGTCGCTTTTCCGCTACTAATCTTTTCATTTCAGAAACAATCAACATTTGAATATGCCACACAGCTTATCCGAGCTTAATTCCATGGACGAGAATCAGCTCAGGACCATTGCCGATGAACTGGGAATCAAGGGGACCAAGAAGATGACCGCCGAAGAGCTCGGCTTTTCCATCCTCGACCAGGAGGCTATAAAC
>CAVIVH010000152.1:0-975 GCA_963646185.1 bacterium
TACCTATATAATCCCGCTCCTGCGCGTGCGGAAGGCAATTATCCGCCGGCGCGGCGGAAATCCGCAGGGAACGGGAAAAGGGAGAAAAGACAGAAGAATGAAGGAAAAGGCATCGATAATGCAGATAATCATGGTGTTCGCCAAGATAGGAGCCTTCACCATAGGCGGAGGCTATGCCATGATTCCCCTGATAGAGGCCGAAGTGGTGAGAAGAGGCTGGGTGGACGAGAAGGAGTTTCCGGACATAGTCGCCCTCTCGCAGTCCTCGCCGGGCATAATGGCGGTCAACATGTCCATATTCACGGGACACAAGCTGCATGGCACCAGGGGCAGCGTGGCCGCAGCGTTCGGGACTGTCCTCCCCTCCTTCGTGATAATACTGCTCATCGCCATGTTCCTGTCCAACTTCCAGGACAACCCGGTGGTGGCCCGGATCTTCAGCGGCATCCGCCCGGTGGTGGTGTCGCTGATAGCGGCCCCGACCGTGAAGATGGCCCGAAAAAGCAACACCCGGTGGTGGGCATGGGTGCTGACCATAGGCTCGCTCCTGCTGGTGGCGTTCCTCAACTTGTCGCCCATATGGATTCTGCTGGCGGTCATAGTGATGGCCTGCGCCGCGGTGACCCTTAAGGAAAGGTACCTGAAAAACAGAATGGAGAGGTAGGACATGGATACGGCTCTGATTTTCGCTCAGCTTTTCTCGACATTCTTCGTGATCGGTCTCTTCACCATAGGCGGAGGCTATGCCATGCTGTCCCTGATCCAGACCCAGGTGGTGACCGCCCATGCGTGGATGACCGAGAGCGAATTCACCAACATAGTGGCCATATCGCAGATGACCCCGGGACCGATCGGGGTGAACTGCTCCACCTTCGTGGGCTATGAGGTGCTGAAAAATGCCGGCGCAGGCCATCTGGTGGGCATTCTGGGCTCGGCGGTGGCCACCTTCGCCTGTGTGCTGCCATCGTTCATGAT
>CAVIVH010000152.1:985-3639 GCA_963646185.1 bacterium
GTTCATGATAGTGCTGATGATAGTGAAGTTCTATGAGAAGGTGACCGGCAACCCTCTGTTCGAGGGCGTAATGAGCTGGCTCAGGCCGGTGGTGGCCGGGCTCATAGGAGCAGCGGCGCTGATACTGATATTCAATGTGGACTGGGGCGGCACTCCGCTTTTCAGCACGCCGCAGGTCACCGTGATCAGGGACAACTTCATAGACTGGAAAAGCTGGGCCCTGTTCGGAGCCGCGATGGTGGCCTCGCTCGGCTTCAAGGCAAATCCGATTCTCATCATATTGGGAGGCGGAATCGCCGGACTTTTATTATATTGACAACAATATCAATTGGTTATGAAAAACATATTATTCAAGACTATGTGCTGTGCATTTGCGGCCGCCGCTGTGGCAGGCTGCGGAAACAACAAGAAGGCCGAAGATCCCGCCGCCGTTGCGGCCAGGGAGCAGGCTGTGAAGGACTCCCTGTGGCAGGTTGAGTTCGAGAAGAAGTCCAAGGACGCCGACAAGCTGATTCCCCTCCTCCCCGAGGAGCCCGTGTTCGACATCAACACCGACCTGGGAACCATCAAGGTGAAGCTCTACAGCAAGACCCCCGGCCACCGCGCCAACTTCGAGAAGCTCGCTCTCTCGGGCTATTATGACGGGCTGCTCTTCCACAGAGTGATCGACGGATTCATGATCCAGGGCGGAGACCCCTACACCAGGGACACCTCGAAGGTGGCCGAATATGGCAAGGGCGGCCCGGGATACACCATCCCCGCCGAGTTCGTGCCCGAGTACACGCATAAGAAAGGCGCTCTGGCAGCTGCCAGAAGGGGCGGCGCCGCCAATCCCGAGAAGGAGTCTTCCGGATCGCAGTTCTATATAGTGCAGGACGCCGGCTCATGCGCCCAGCTCAACGGTGACTACACCGTGTTCGGCGAGACCGTGGAGGGACTCGACGTGGTGGATAAGATCGCAGCCGTCCCCACAGGAGCCAGGGACCTTCCCGTGAACCCCGTGAGAATCATCAGCGTGACTCTCGACGAGGCTTCGAAGCCCTCGGCCGAATAATTAACCGGAACGCCCGTGCGGAACCGTCCGCGCGGGCTGAAGCAAAACTGCCGCATAGACAAAGAGTATGAAGCATATAAGGAATTTCTGCATAATCGCCCACATCGACCACGGGAAAAGCACCCTCGCCGACAGGCTTCTGGAACTGACCGAAACGCTGGCCGAGAGGGAGAAGGGCAACCAGGTGCTGGACGACATGGACCTCGAGAAGGAGAAGGGCATCACCATCAAGAGCCATGCAATCCAGATGGAGCATGTCTATAAGGGTGAGAAATATCTCCTCAATCTGATCGACACTCCCGGCCATGTGGACTTTTCCTATGAGGTGTCACGCTCGATTGCCTCATGCGAGGGCGCGATTCTCGTGGTGGACGCCACCCAGGGAGTCCAGGCCCAGACCATTTCCAACCTCTACCAGGCCATAGACCACGGGCTGGAGATAATTCCCGTTCTGAACAAGATTGACATGGATTCCGCCAGGCCCGAAGTGGTGGCCGACGAGGTGTGCGACCTGCTGGGCTGCAAGCCCGAGGATGTGTTCCGCGTGTCCGCCAGGACCGGAGAGGGAGTGGCGCCGCTGCTGGACGCTATAGTGGAGAAGATTCCAGCCCCTGACGGAGACCCGGAGGCTCCCCTGCAGGCGCTGATCTTCGACTCGGTGTTCAACTCGTTCCGCGGAGTGATAGCCTACTTCAAGGTGAAGAACGGCTCCATCCGCAAGGGCGACCATGTGAAGTTCTTCAGCACCGGCCAGGAGTACACCGCCGACGAGGTGGGAGTCCTGAAGATGAAGCTCACCCCCACCGAGCAGGTCTCGTGCGGAGACGTGGGCTATATAATATCGGGCATCAAGAGCGCCGTGGAGGTGAAGGTGGGCGACACCATAACCCATGTGGAGAGGCCCTGCAGCGAGGCGATAGCCGGATTTGAGGAGGTGAAGCCGATGGTCTTCGCCGGAATGTACCCGGTGGACGCTTCCAAGTTCGAGGAGCTGCGCTCGGTGCTGGAGAAGTTCCAGCTCAACGACGCCTCCTTTGTCTATGAGCCCGAGTCCTCGCTGGCCCTCGGCTCGGGATTCCGCTGCGGATTCCTGGGACTGCTGCATCTGGAGATAGTCCAGGAGAGGCTCTTCCGGGAATTCAACATGGATGTGATCACCACCGTCCCCAATGTGTCCTACAAGGTGTTCACCACCCAGGGAGACGTGCTCGAGGTGCACAACCCCTCCGGAATGCCCGCCCCGACCCTCATCGACCACATCGAGGAGCCCTGCATCAGGGCCCAGATAATCTCGAAGTCGGACTTCTTCGGCCCCATAATGAAGCTGTGCCTGGACAGGAGGGGCACCCTCATCGGGCAGCACTTCATCACCGCCGACAGGGTGGAGCTGAACTATGACATGCCGCTCTCGGAAATCGTGTTCGGCTTCTATGACAACCTCAAGACCATATCGAAGGGCTATGCCTCGTTCGACTATCATGTCACCGGATACAAGCCGGCCAGGCTGGTAAGGCTGGACATACTCCTGAACGGAGAGCCAGCCGACGCCCTGTCCACCCTCATCCACGAGGACAACGCCTATGACTTCGGCCGCAAGATG
>CAVIVH010000153.1:0-3632 GCA_963646185.1 bacterium
CTCTGGGGTTCCATCGGCGGCGTGTTCAAGTCATGGAACGGAAAGAGGGCCATCGCCTACAGGCGCATCGAGAAGATTCCCGATGACTGGGGCACAGCCGTGAACGTGCAGTCCATGGTGTTCGGCAACATGGGAGACACCTCCGCCACCGGCGTGGCTTTCTCCCGCAACCCGGCCAACGGAGACAACAAATTTTACGGAGAGTGGCTCATCAACGCCCAGGGCGAGGATGTGGTCGCAGGTATCCGCACACCTAACCCCCTCAACGAGGCCACCAAGAGCGAGAAGAACAAGAATCTCGCATCTCTCGAGACCGCAATGCCCGAGGTTTACAAAGAGCTCGACGAGATCAGAAAGAATCTCGAGGATCACTTCCACGACATGCAGGACATCGAGTTCACCATTCAGGAGGGCAAGCTCTGGATGCTCCAGTGCCGCATAGGCAAGAGGACCGGACTCGCAGCCCTGAGAATGGCCATGGACATGCTCAAAGAGGGCATGATCGGAGAGAAGACCGCAGTCATGAGACTCGCGCCCTCTCAGCTTGACGAGGTTCTGCACCCGATTCTCGATCCCGCATCGGAGAAGAAGGCAAAGGTCGTCGCACAGGGACTTCCCGCATCTCCGGGCGGTGCAGTGGGCACTATCGTTTTCACTTCAGAGGCCGCAATGCAGGCTCAGAAGGAAGGCCGCAACTCCATTCTCATCCGTGAGGAGACTTCTCCTGAGGACATCGAGGGAATGCGCGCTTCGGCCGGTATCCTCACGACACGCGGAGGAATGACTTCGCACGCCGCTCTTGTCGCCCGCGGATGGGGCAAGTGCTGCATCGTGGGCTGCGACTCCATGAAGATCAACCTCGAGCAGAAGACCCTCACCTTCGGAGACGACCCCAAGGTCTATAAGGAAGGTGACTGGCTCAGCCTCAACGGCTCCAAGGGTCTTGTCTATAATGTGAGAATCGACACCATGGACGCTACGGAGAACCCTCTGTTCACCGAGTTCATGTCCATTGTGGACAAATACCGCAAGCTCGGTGTGAGGACCAACGCCGACACTCCCGAGGATGCTGCCAAGGCTCTCAAGTTCGGCGCCGAGGGCATCGGTCTGTTCCGTATCGAGCACATGTTCTACGGAAAGAATTCCGAGAAGCCTCTCTCGATTATGAGAAAGATGATTCTCTGCAACACCGACGACGAGAGAAAGGCCGCCCTTTCCGAGCTCGAGCCTTATATCAAGGCCGCCGTCAAGGGCACTCTCTCCATCATGGACGGCAAGCCCGTCGTGTTCCGTCTTCTCGACCCGCCTCTCCACGAGTTCGTGCCCAAGAGCGAGGACAAGAAGAAGGAGCTGGCCAAGGAGCTTGGCGTGAGCGTAGAGGAGATTGAGAACAGGGGCGAGGCTCTGCATGAGATCAACCCTATGATGGGTCACCGCGGAGTGCGTCTGCACGTGTCCTTCCCTCTCATCGCCGAGACTCAGTACAGGGCCATCTTCGAGGCTACTGCCGAGCTTCTCGCAAGCGGAATGCACCCGATGCCTGAGATCATGATTCCCGTCACCGTGTCCGCAAGGGAGCTGAGCTTCCAGAAGGCCATCTGCGACAGGGTCAAGGCTGAGGTCGAGGGCAAGAACTCGATCAACATCCCCTACAAGTTCGGAACCATGATTGAGATCCCCCGCGCCGCTCTGACCGGAGACCGCATGGCCCGCGCCGCCGAGTTCTTCTCGTTCGGCACCAACGACCTCACCCAGATGACCTATGGCTTCTCCCGCGATGATGTGGGTGCCTTCATGGGTGACTATCTCGGAAACAAGCTGCTTGACAATGACCCGTTCCAGAGCATTGACACCAAGGGTGTCGGCAAGCTGGTCGAGTATGGCATCAACGCCGGCCGCTCCAGAAGGCCCGACCTCATGTGCGGTGTCTGCGGTGAACATGGCGGAGACCCCGCTTCCATCAAGTTCTTCAACAGCGTCGGAGTGGACTATGTGTCCTGTTCTCCTTTCCGCGTGCCGGTGGCCCGCCTCGCCGCAGCCCAGGCCGCAATCGAGCAGAGCAAGTAAGTCCATAGACATACAATCAGAAAGGGTGACTGAAATTCAGTCACCCTTTTTCGCATCAACCTGCTTTCCTGCGTTGCCCTGTCAACGGCTTTTTTCTTGTTCGCGGTAGTCGCTGGGGGTTATGCCCGTGTGGCTCTTGAAAAACTTGTAGAACACCGACTGGCTGTTGAAATGCAGCCGGTACACTATCTCCTTTATGGGATAGGCCGAGCAGCGCAGCATATTCTTGGCCTCGAGTATCACGAACGAGTCAATCCATTCCGGGGCCGACTTCCCGCTCACCTCCTTCACTATCTTGGACAGATATTTGGGCGAAAGACAGAGCTCCTGGGCATAGAAACTCACATTCCGCTCGGAGGCATGATATTCCGTCACCAGCTTGAGGAAATTCTCAAAGACCAGGTTGGCGCGGGCCGAGCGCTTCGGGAGCTTGACTATCTCCCTGGCCTTCTCATATTTCTTGAACCAGGCCGAGCCCACCACGAACAGCAGAGACGAGATGAGCGGGGTGATGATCTCCTCCTTCTTGGAGACCGTGGACCCGGCCACCTTGAGCGCAAGGGCGAAATAGTCCTTGAGTATGCCCAGCTCATCGCCGCTGAAGCTCAGCACCGGGTTGTCCAGAAGCCTTATGCTCTCGGAAAACAGCATCTTGAAATCGAAGCGGATGGAAGATATGACGCTCTGGTCCAGGGCTATGATTATGACCTCGATGTCGTCGTCGTCCGAGAGGTCAGACATGCTGAGGATGAAGCCGGGGATGCAGAAAATCAGGGAATCCTCCCGCACGTTGTAGTGCCTCAGGTTGAGGCTCATGGAAAATGAGCCTTTTATGCAGAATATGGCCATATAGCCGTTGAAGCGGAACGGCTCGCGGAGAAATCTGGTGGTCTTGTCATATTTTATATGGGCTATCACCATTTCGTCTCCGAGCTGGGTGTCGGCATATTTCGGGAACAGCTTTTTCAGCAGCGGAATATCAACTTCATAGAAATTTTCGTCCATCGCGGATTGTCCATTTTTCCGCAAGTTATTCAAAAAAGACATAGCTTTTTAGTTTTTTGTCGCTTTTTTAGACCATAAGGCTAACGATTTACCTAAACTTCACCCGCATTTTTGCAAAAAAAGGCAACTTTTTTGCAGTTGGGAGGGTTTCAGTATATAACTGACACATTGACGTTATCGGTATGAAGAAACTCTCAATTCTTATTGTCCTTCTCGCGGCTTTCCCTTCCGGGATTTTTGCCCAGAGTCCGCTCACGCTCGACGAATGCAGGCGGATGGCCATAGAGAACAACAGGGAACTCGAACAGGCTAGGACAAAGGTGGAGATGGCAGGGTATGACAGGAAAATCGCTCTGGCCAACTATTTCCCCAACATCTCGGCCACAGGGGCCTATCTCTACAACACACAGGACGTAGCCTTCGTGGACGAAGGAACTTCGGCGCTCCTCACCGGTTGGGGCGCGACTCTGACCGGAAGCGCAAGTGGCACCCTGACATCCCTGATGCAGGAAATCATGGCCTCCGACCCGGCTACCGCGCAGAAAATCATGTCGAGCACG
>CAVIVH010000154.1:0-3606 GCA_963646185.1 bacterium
TCCTATTTCTTCGGCGAGGGCGCAGGGGCCGTGCATCTGGACCATGTCATGTATCCGGACAAGTCCGAGGTGGACCGCTGCACGATGATGCATGATTCCGGCGACCGCACCCAGGCCATGCTGGAGATGTGGCAGAGGGTCAAGGGCGACAACATGAGCGCCTGGATCTATATGATCATAGTCGCCGCGCTCGGCGGCATCGCCTATGCCGTGACCGCCTCTCTCCGCAAGAAGAAGTCTCACCGCCGCCGGCGCCGTTAGGCGCCTGTCTTTCGAGCAGACTGAAGCATATGAAAAGGCGACCGATAATCTCTTATCGGCCGCCTTTTTATTCTTATACTGCATCGGCAGGCCGCTCCGGAGACCTTCGCTTCGCTCTCTCCGGAGGAGCCTGCCGATGCTTCGCTAAATCTTGTCGAGGGCCTGGCGGATGTCGGCCAGGATGTCGTCGATGTCCTCGATGCCCACCGAGAGGCGGATGAGGTCCGGAGCCACTCCGGCTTCGCGGAGCTGCTCGTCAGAAAGCTGCCTGTGGGTGTGGCTGGCGGGGTGCAGGACGCAGCTGCGGGCATCAGCCACATGGGTGACGATGCTGATCATCTGCAGCGAGTCCATGAACTTGATCGCGGTGTCCCTGTCTCCCTTGAGACCGAAAGCGATTACTCCGCAGCTGCCCTTGGGAAGATACTTCTTCGCCAGGTCATGATACTTGTCCCCCTCGAGGTCGGCATAATGCACCCATGCCACGCGGGAGTCACTCTGCAGGAACTTGGCGACAGCCAGGGCATTGGAGCAGTGGCGCTCCATGCGCAGATGCAGGGTCTGCAGACCCAGGTTCAGGATGAAGGAGTTCATCGGCGCGGGAATGCTTCCCAGGTCGCGCATCAGCTGGGCCACAAGCTTGGTCGTGTATCCCATCTTGCCGAAAGCCTTCACATAGGTCAAACCGTGATAGCTGTCGTCGGGGGTGCAGAGGCCCGGATATTTGTCGGCATGGGCCATCCAGTCGAAGTTGCCGCTGTCAACGACGGCTCCGCCCACCTGCGAGGCCGTTCCGTCCATATATTTGGTGGTGGAATGGGTCACTATGTCGGCGCCCCACTCGAAGGGACGGCAGTTGACGGGGGTTGCGAAGGTGTTGTCCACGATGAGCGGAACTCCGTTCCTGTGGGCTATGCGCGCCATCTTCTCGATATCGAGCACGGCTACTCCCGGATTGGTGACGGTCTCGCCGAAGAGAACCCTGGTGTTCGGGCGGAAAGCCTTCTGGATCTCCTCTTCGGAAGCGTCCGGGTTCACGAAGGTGCACTCGATGCCCAGCTTCTTGAGGGTGACTCCGAACAGGTTGAAGGTGCCGCCATAGATCTCGTTGGAGGAGACTATGTGGTCGCCGGCCTGGCAGATGTTGAACACGGCATAGAAGTTTGCGGCCTGGCCGCTGGAGGTGAGCACACAGCCCACTCCGCCTTCGAGTTGGGCAATCTTGAGCGCCACGGCGTCATTGGTGGGGTTCTGGAGACGGGTATAGAAATAGCCTTCCTTCTTCAGGTCGAAGAGTGCGGCCATCTCGTCAGAGTCGTCATATTTGAATGTGGTGCTCTGAATGATGGGCACTTCAACAGGCTCTCCGTTCTTGGGACGGTAGCCGCCCTGGACACACAGCGTGCCCCTTTTCAGTTCTTTGGTCATATCGTCAGTTTTTTCTTATGTCTTTCTATTCTGTAACCGCTTCGCAGAGCAGTGTCGCCGAGGTGCAGGAAACGACTTTCACCATGGCATAGTCCCCGGCCTTCTGGCCCTTGCCCGGGAACACGCACATCTTGTTGTTGCCGGCCCTGCCGCACAGTTCGCCGGAGTTCTTCTTCGAGGGGCCTTCCACCAGCACCCTGAACACTTTCCCAATGTCCGCCGTATTGCTCTTGAGGGAGCATTTTCCCTGCAGGGCTATGATTTCGTTGAGTCGCCTGGTCTTGGTCTCTATGTCCACATCGTCCTTATATTTCTTTGCGGCCAGCGTCCCCGGCCTCTCGGAATAATAGAACATGAAGGCGGAGTCGAAACAGACCTCCTCGAAGAGCGAGAGCGTGTCTCTGTGGTCCTGCTCGGTCTCCCCGCAGAATCCGGCGATTACGTCGGTGGAGAGTCCGCAGCCGGGAAGCACCTCCCTGATTTTCTTCACCCTGTCGAGATACCACTGCCGGGTGTAGCGCCTGCGCATCTTCTCGAGCATGACGTCGCTTCCGGACTGGACGGGCAGGTGGATATGCTTGCAGATGTTGTCATGGGCGGCCATGGTTTCGATGACCTCGTCGCTGATGTCCTGCGGGTTGGAAGTGGCGAAGCGCACTCTGAGCTCCGGGCTTATGGCTGCGGTCATCTCCAGGAGCTTCGCGAAGTTCACGTCCCCGTCCTCTCCCCTCCAGAAATAGGAGTCCACGTTCTGGCCCAGCAGGGTCACCTCCTTATATCCGCGCGAATACACGTCGCAGGCCTCCCTGACGATGGTCCGCGGGTCGCGGCTGCGCTCGGCGCCGCGGGTGTAGGGGACCACGCAGTAGGAGCAGACGTTGTTGCATCCCCTCATGATGGAGATGAAGGCGGAAACGCCTCCGCGGTCGGTCCTCACTGGATTTATGTCGCCATAGGTCTCCTCGCGGGAGAGCAGCACATTAATCTGGGGCTTGCCGGGCCTGACTGCCCTGACCAGCTCCGGAAGGGACCTGTAGGCGTCCGGTCCGGCCACGAGGTCCACCTTGTGGCTGTCCAGTAGCGAATCCTTGAGCCTTTCGGCCATGCAGCCGACTATGCCCACGATGACTTTGGGCCTTTTCTTCTTTACGGAGGCGAACACGTCCAGACGGCCCCATATCCTCTGCTCGGCGTTGTCCCTGACAGAGCAGGTGTTGGCCAGTATGATGTCCGCTTCCTCCATGTTTTCGGTGCGGACGTAGCCCTCCTTGCCCAGAAGCGAGAAAATCACTTCCGAATCGGCCACGTTCATCTGGCAGCCGTATGTCTCGATGTAAAGTTTGCCTCCGCTCATTTTTTCTTGAAATAGTGAGCAAAGTTATACTAAAAAAACATATCCTGACATGGTTCCGCATTCCGTTCCCGGTTTTTGCGTATCTTTGCGGAAATTATTCACGGCATGGAATATTACCGGGGGGGAGAGATGTCCCGCGAACTGAAAGAGAAAATGCGGAGGGTGAGATTTCTCGCCCTGGACATGGACGGGACCATATATCTGGGAGACAACATCTTCCCCTGGACTCTCGGTTTTCTGGAATCCATGCGCGAGGCGGGCATCGGATATGCCTTCCTCACCAACAATCCCACCAGATCGGTGTCCGACTATCTTGGGAAGCTTGCGGCCATGGGCATAAAGGCCGACGACGGCGACATGTACACGACCTCGCTCGCCGCAATCGACTACATAAAGGAGCATTTTCCCGGGGCTAGGCGTCTTTTCCTGCTCGGCACCCCGAGCATGGTCTCACAGTTCACCAAGGCCGGGTTCGAGGTCTGCGAGGACGACGAGAACGATGTGCCTGACGTCCTTGTGGTGGCGTTCGACCCCACTCTGACCTATTCCAGACTGTGCAGGGC
>CAVIVH010000155.1:0-3575 GCA_963646185.1 bacterium
GGCGAGGGCCGCTTCGCGTCCCGCATGGACCTGCTGAGCCCCATGTCCTTCGCGCCTCTCGGGCGCTGGAAAGATCTTCCGGCCGGAAGAAGGGGAGAGGAGTACAGGGAGGTTAAGCTCAGGAAACTGGAGGAGTGCATGAGGCTTGTCTCGGAGCGTTTCCCGCAGCTGGGGGGCGCCGTGGAGAAGGCCTACACCAGCACGCCTCTCACATGGCTCAGCTATGTGTCTTCGCCGGAAGGCAGCGCATACGGCCTCCGCAAGGACTGCGGCAATGTGCTCGGGACCGTGCTTTCGCCGCGCAGCCCGCTGCCCAATCTGCTGTTCACCGGGCAGAGCGTGAATCTGCACGGGGTGCTGGGAGTGTCGATGACTGCGGTGATGACCTGCTCGCAGCTCCCGGGCATGGAAGGGTTGCCGCAGGAGATATTCGGTAAAATTCCTATCTTTGCGTGATATTGGTTTTTTAAGACGCATATAACGTCGTTGATATGAAGAAAACAGCACTTGTGACAGGCGGAAGCCGCGGAATCGGAAGAGCGGTCTGTGTCCGTCTGGCCAGAGAGGGATATCACGTGATTGTGAATTATGTCTCGGCCGACGAGGCCGCCGAAGAAACTCTGCGCGAGATTGTCGCCGCCGGAGGAGAGGGCGAGATTCTGAAGTTTGACGTGGGAGACGCCGACGCCGTCGCCGAAAAGATGGGCGCATGGCGCGAGTCCCACCCCGGAGAGTACATCGAGGTCCTTGTCAACAACGCCGGCATCCGCCGCGACAACCTCATGCTCTGGATGGAGCGCGAGGACTGGACCAAGGTCATAAGCACCAATCTCGACAGCTTCTACAATGTCACCAAGCAGGTCATAGAGCCCATGGCCGTCCATAAGCACGGGCGCATAATCAATATGACTTCGGTGTCCGGCCTCAGGGGTCTTCCCGGCCAGACCAACTATTCCGCCGCGAAGGGCGGACTCATCGCCGCCACCAAGGCCCTGGCCCAGGAAATGGCCGCCAGGAAGGTGACCGTCAATGCCGTCGCCCCCGGTTTCATAAAGACCGACATGGTGGCAGGCCTGGATGAGGCTTCCATAAAGTCCACCATTCCGGCAAAGAGGTTCGGAACGCCAGAGGAAGTGGCCGCGGCAGTCGCGTTCCTTGTTTCCGATGAGGCCGCATACATCACCGGACAGGTCCTCACCATCGACGGCGGAATGTGCATGTAAGAGGAGACAATTCCATGAAATTCAATAAACTGTTTGCGGTTCTGGCCGCATTTGCGCTTTCTGTCTGCGCTGTCTTCGCCCAGGATTCAAGGCTCGACAAAATACAGAAGGCCGGGAACGCCGTGTCCCGGATAACCGCCGACTTCGTCCAGACCAGGATCATAGTCGCCTCCGGCAAGGTGGTCAAATCTTCCGGAAAGCTCCATTACACCGACAAGGGACAGCTATCCATGCAGTATGTCAAGCCCGCCGGCGACGTCCTTGTCATAGACGGAAGCTCGATGTATCTGAGCAGAAGCGGCAAGGTGAACAATTTCGACCTTTCGAAGAACAAGCTCATGTCCAGCCTCAGCTCCATGCTGCTGGGCTGCATAGCCGGCAATGCCGAACAGGTGGCCGGGGCCAACAACGCCGACATCTCCGTCTCCGAGAGCGGAAACGACTATGTGGTGACGATGAAGGCCAGGACACAGGCCGTGCGCGGCTACTCGGACATAGTCCTGAACTACCGCAAGAGCGACTGCCTGCTGGTGAAGATGGACATCACCGAATTCTCCGGCATCCGCAATGTCTATGAGATGTCGTCCGTCGACACCCGCACCGCTGTGGACGGAGCAGTGTTTTCTATCCCCCGATAGCATATTTTTGTAACTACGTCATAGGCCGTTGCCGCAAGGCAGCGGCATTTTTTTATGCTTATGGCAAAGACAGTCAGAAAGAACTTTCCCGTCCAGGGAATGGGGTGCGCGCCGCCTGCATGGCCATGAGTTCCGTCTGCGTGGTCGCCAACAGTCTGAGACTCAGAAAGTGACGGCCCCGGCTGCGGGCCGGGGCCGGGATTGCACTCAATGAGTGCAAACGGTGCGTCACATCAGGAACGCGGACATGTCCTTGCCGGCGGCGAGGCCTTCGCGGATTTCGGTGGCGGAGATGTCCACCATGGGCGCGTCCAGAAGCCTTATCCTGAAGGCAGGGCTGATGCCCAGCAGGGATTCCCTGAGCGCCTGCGAGTCGAAGCCGCGGCGCGGATACACCGCCACCCCATAGTCCGTAAGCAGACGGGCGCCCTCTTTCCAGTTCAGAATTCCGGCGAGATTGTCGCCGCCCATTATCAGAGTGAAGCTGTCGCCGGGGCGGGAGCTCCTCAGGGTGTCCAGCGTCCTTATTGTGTAGCTCGGCGGCGGCATCTTGAGCTCTATGTCGTTCACGACCACCTTCCCCAGCAGCTCCGGATGCCGCGCCACGGCTTTCTGCGCCGCCCTGAACCTGTCCTCGGCGGACAGGGCATAGGCTCTGTCCTTGAACGGGTTGCGCGGAGACACGACAAGGTGCACCTCTCTGAAAAAGCCCTCCCCGACCAGATAGTCAAGGATGGAGAGATGTCCCGTGTGCATGGGGTGGAAGGTCCCCGAATAGACGGCTATATCCATGGCGCCTGATTATCGGGCGAGGAAAGGATCGACCATCGCGTCGGCGGCCCTGTAGGCCTCTTCGAGGTCGTCGTTGACCAGCACCCGGTCAAACTTGCCGGCGAAGGTCATCTCCTCCGCGGCCTTCGCGACTCTCTTTTCTATGTCCGCGGGAGAGTCGGTGCCCCTCTTCTCCAGCCTTTCCCTGAGCACATCCACCGACGGGGCCTGGATGAAAACCGAAAGGGCCTTGTCCCCGAAATATTTCTTAAGGTTCACTCCGCCCTTCACGTCCACGTCGAAGATTATCACGTGACCCTTGCCCCAGATCCGGTTCACCTCCGACTTCAGGGTGCCGTAGAACCTGTCCGGATAGACTTCCTCATGCTCCACGAACTTGTCCTCCGCCACCAGCCTGCGGAAAGTGTCGGCGCTGTAGAAAAGATATTCCACGCCGTCGATTTCCGTTCCGCGGGGCGGGCGGGAAGTCGCCGACACCGAAAATTCCATCTCGGGATGACGGCCGAGAATGTGTTTCACTATTGTGCTTTTGCCGGAGCCCGAGGGGGCTGAGAAAATCACGACTTTATTGCTCATTTCAGAAGCTGTTTTTTTATGTTACATTAAGCCGAACAGGACGAGTACCCCCAGGATTATCAGGACTATGCCGCCGATTAGCTCGGCCGTGCTGCCGAACTTCCGGCCCAGGGTCTGGCCGCCCTTCATGCCGGCCACCGCCGCGACGACCGTGCAGACGAAGACCGCGGCGGTCTTGCCTGCAATCTCCCTGCCGGCGCCGCTGTCCATGGACAGGGAAATTCCGGCGGCGAAGGCGTCTATGCTTGTGGCCACCGCTCCCAGCAGGACATTCTTGAGCCCCGACAGGTTCAGGCTCTTGCAGTCCTTGGAGAAGGCCTCCTTCACCATGCCGCCGCCCACATAG
>CAVIVH010000156.1:0-3564 GCA_963646185.1 bacterium
CCATAGCCATGCAGGACGGCATAGACTACATCCCCATGCCCACATGGAAAGTCTATATGATTCAGTTCCTGAACATTGCCGGCACCGGCCCCATATTCGGAGCCATAATGGGAGCCAAATTCGGTCCCTCGGCCTATCTGTGGATAGTTTTCGGCTGCATCTTCGCCGGAGCCACCCACGACTACCTCTCCGGCATGCTCTCCATGCGCCACGGCGGCGCCGGACTCCCGGAACTGATAGGAATCTACCTCGGCAAGAAGACCAGGGCCGTGATGCTGACATTCTCCGTGTTCCTGCTGGTCGTCGTGGGTGCCGTGTTCGTCTATAGCCCGGCGGTAATCCTGCGCGACATGGCCGGCAACGGCAGCTCCGCCGCCATGATGATATGGGTGGGCGTCATTTTCATCTACTACATAATCGCGACCATGCTCCCGATAGACAAGATAATCGGCAAGATCTATCCGGTCTTCGGAATCGCACTGATATTCATGGCCATATCCCTGATGTGCGGGCTGCTGGTCAAATGGCCCTCCATCCCCGAAATATGGGACGGTCTGACCAACAGAGGCCCCTCGGTGGGCGTAAAGAACCAGCCGATACTCCCCTGCCTGTTCATAACCATCGCCTGCGGAGCCATCAGCGGTTTCCACGCCACCCAGAGCCCCCTCATGGCCCGCTGCATCAAAAACGAAAAGCTCGGCCGTCCGATATTCTACGGCGCCATGATTACAGAAGGAATGGTAGCCCTGGTGTGGGCCGCCGTCTCGTCCTACTTCTTCTTTGACGGCGGTGCCGCGGAAGTCGGTTCCGACATTTCCGCAGCCGCCCCCACGGTCGTCACCAAAGTGTCAAAAGCCTGGCTCGGAGCCTTCGGCGGAGTGCTCGCCCTCCTCGGAGTGGTCGCAGCGCCCATAACCAGCGGCGACACCGCCCTCAGAGGAGCCCGTCTCATCATCGCCGACGCGCTGAGAAAAGAGCAGATGAGCATAAAGAGCAGGCTCGAGATCAGCATCCCGATCTTCATAGTCACAGCCCTCATCCTCTGGTACAACATCGCCGACGCCGACGGATTCAACACCATCTGGAAATACTTCGGATGGGCCAACCAGGCCCTGTCCGTATTCACCCTGTGGTGCCTGACCGTGTTCCTCAAAAAGGAGCGCGGCGGCGCATACTACATAATCACCCTCATCCCTGCCATGTTCATGACGGCCGTATGCACCACCTACATCTTCGTGGACAAGGCCTGTCTGGGACTCAACCCCGCGCTGAGCCTCCCCATCGCAGGAACGGTGGCCGCAGTGTCGTTCATACTCTATATCTACTGGATGAAGGAATATGACAAGAGAATAAGACTAACCTCCAAATAACTATGCTGGACAAAGAACAGGGGCTGTGGATAGCCCAGAGCGAAAACGGACCCGTTAAACTCACGGGACGCATGTGCAACAGGCACGGACTCATAGCCGGAGCCACCGGCACCGGTAAGACTGTAACCCTCCAGGTGATGGCCGAGACCTTCTGCCAGGCCGGAGTGCCCTGCTTCATGGCCGACATGAAAGGCGACCTCTCCGGAATAGCACGTCCCGGCAAACTGACATCCTTCATCGAGAAGCGCATAGCCGAATTCGGAATGGAGGCGCCCGCATTCCAGGGCTGCCCCGTGCGTTTCTATGACGTCTATGGCGAGCAGGGCCATCCGATGAGAGCCACCATCTCCGACCTCGGACCGGAGCTCCTCGCAAGACTGCTGGAGCTTAACGACACCCAGTCCGGAGTCCTGAACATAGTCTTCAGGATAGCCGACGAAAGGGGTCTTCTGCTGCTGGACCTCAAGGACCTCAGGTCCATGCTGGACTATGCGTCCAGAAACGCCGCCGAATTCAAGACAAAATACGGCAACATAAGCCCGGCCAGCGTGGGCGCCATCCAGCGTTCCCTTCTGGCTCTGGAAGACCAGGGCGCCGACAGATTCTTCGGCGAGCCGGCCTTCAACGTCATGGACCTGCTGGACACCGAAGGCGGCAAGGGCGTGATGAACGTCCTGGCTGCCGACAAGCTGATGCTCCGCCCCAAGCTCTATTCCACCTTCCTGCTCTGGCTGCTTTCCGGCCTCTATGAGAAGCTTCCCGAAGTGGGAGACATGGAGCTGCCCAGGCTCGCATTCTTCTTCGACGAGGCCCACATGCTCTTCGACGACACCTCCAAGGCCCTGGTCGACAAGATTGAGCAGATAGTGCGCCTCATCAGGAGCAAGGGAGTGGGAGTGTATTTCGTGACCCAGCTGCCCGATGACATCCCCGACAACATCCTCGGCCAGCTCGGAAACAGGGTTCAGCACGCCCTCAGAGCCTTCACCCCGAGAGACCAGAAGGCCGTGAAAGCCGCAGCCGAAACCTTCCGCGCCAACCCCGCGTTCAAGACCGGCGAGGCCATAATGGGCCTCGGCACCGGAGAGGCGCTCGTCTCATTCCTCGACGGAAAGGGAGCGCCGTCGGTGGTGGAAAAATGCAAGATACTCTTCCCGCTGAGCCAGATAGGAGCCATCACCCCCGCCGACAGGCAGGACATAATAAACAAGTCCCGGGTCTATGGCCGATATGACACTCCCATAGACCGTGAGAGCGCATTCGAGGTCCTGCTGAAGCAGTCCGAAGAGGCCGAAGCCGGCAAGGCCGCGGCCGAGGAACCCGGGAAAGAGAAAAAGTCTGCGGGAAAGAAGAGCTCCGGACTGGGAGGAAAAATCTTCGGAGCCGTGCTCACCGCAGTGACCGCAAGCCTGGCCAGAAGCGCCGGCACAGCAGTGGCCAACTCCCTGAGCGGCAACAAAAAATCCTCCTCGAAGACTTCGGGGAGGAAGAGCACTGCAGGCAAGGCCGCTTCGTCGGCGGCGTCGGCGGCGACCCGCACCATAACAAGAGAGATTACGAGAGGAATTCTCGGAAACCTTATTTCTCGATAGGCACAAGAGCGAAACTGGGCTCGCACTTGCAGCAAAGGTGACCGTTCACGGTCAGTTCTGCCTTGCAGAAGAACAGCTTGCCTCTGCGAGCCTCCAGAGTCGCGGTAACCTCGCAGAGGTCACCGGGCCTCACCGGATTCTTGAACCTCACGTTGTTCAGTCCGGCATACAGCGTCACATTGCCCGGAATCTCGTCCTTGACAAGAATGGCGCAGCTCTGGGCCATGATTTCGCACAGAATCACACCCGGAACGATGGGATTGCCCGGGAAATGTCCGCGGGTAAAGAACTCGTCGTCCTTGATGAGATATTTTGCGTGGGCGACGCCGTTCGCGTCCACTTCAGCCTCGTCTATAAGGAGCATCGGCTCCCTGTGGGGCATGAATTTCTTTATTTCCTCCCTGTTCATTTTATCTGGTTGTTTATCACGGTCGGATACTATTCAGTATATTTCCTGAAGGCCACGCAGGCGTCATGGCCACCGAATCCGAAGGAATCCGAAATGCCGATGTTCACGTCGCTCTTCACGGCCACATTGGGAGTGTAGTCCAGGTCGCACTCCGGATCGGGATGGTCCAGATTGATGGTGGGAGGGATGATAC
>CAVIVH010000157.1:0-561 GCA_963646185.1 bacterium
GGACGTGCTCATAATCGAGCCGCGCGTGTTCAAAGACCAGCGGGGCTACTTCTTCGAAAGCTTCTCCCAGCGCGAATTCGACGAAAAAATCACCCCCATCCTCGGCCACAGCATCCACTTCTGCCAGGACAACGAATCCATGTCCTCCTATGGCGTCATGCGCGGTCTCCATTTCCAGCGGCCTCCCTACACCCAGAGCAAGCTCGTCCGCTGCGTAAAAGGCTCCGTGCTCGACGTCGCGGTCGATATTCGCAAAGGCTCGCCCACCTATGGCAAACACGTGGCCGTGGAACTGACCGAAGACAATCACCGCCAGTTCTTCGTGCCCCGCGGATTCGCCCACGGCTTCGCGGTGCTCAGCGAGACGGCAGTATTCCAGTACAAATGCGACGAATTCTACCATCCTGAGTCCGACGGCGGCGTCTCCATCCTCGACACCAGCCTCGGCATAGACTGGAGAATCCCCACCGACCACGCCATCCTCTCCGAAAAAGACACCAGGCACGCCCTGCTGAAAGACTTCGACTCGCCTTTCGACATCAGCGTCAGCCTCTATAGATA
>CAVIVH010000157.1:571-2132 GCA_963646185.1 bacterium
GATAACAGCAACATGAATATACTTGTAACCGGCGCCAACGGCCAGCTCGGCAACGAGATGCGCATAGTCAGCAAAGCCACGCCGGACCGTTACATCTTCACCGACGTCACCGACGTCCCCGGCCTCGAGACCATCCATCTGGACATCACCGACATCGACGCCATCCGCAAGATGGTGAAAGACAACGCCATCGACGCCATAGTCAACTGCGCCGCCTGGACCAATGTCGATGCCTGCGAGACCGACCCGAAGCTCGCCGCCCTCGCCGAAAAGCTCAACGCCGACGCCCCCGAAAACCTCGCCAAGGCCATGAAAGAAGTCGGCGGCCTGCTGATTCAGATCAGCACCGACTATGTCTTCGGCAAAGAGCCCTACAACGTCCCCTGCCGCGAAGACCAGAAAGGCACGCCCACCGGGGTCTATGGCACCACCAAGCTCCACGGCGAGCAGAAAATCATCGCCACCGGCTGCCGCTATGTCATTATCCGCACCGCCTGGCTCTACAGCGAGTTCGGCAAAAACTTCTGCAAGACCATGCTCAGCCTCACGGCCACCAAGCCCCGGCTCAATGTGGTATTCGACCAGTGCGGCACCCCCACCTATGCCCTCGACCTTGCCAACGCCATCCTGGCCGTCCTCGACAAGACAAAAGAGGACAAGGACAGATACACCGGCATCTACCACTTCTCCAACGAAGGCGTATGCAGCTGGTATGACTTCACCCAGATGATCGCCCGCATCTCCGGCCACACCGGCTGCGACATCCGCCCCTGCCACAGCGACGAATTCCCCTCGCCGGTCCGCCGCCCCGCCTATTCCGTGCTCGACAAGCGCGCCATCAAGGAAACCTTCGGAGTGAAGGTGCCCTATTGGGTGGATTCCCTGGAGAAATGCATCGCAAACCTCGAAAAAAAGTAAAAGCATGAAGACCATAGTCATCACCGGCGGCGCCGGCTTCATCGGCAGCCATGTGGTCCGCCTGTTCGTCAACAGATATCCGGACTGCAGAATCATCAACCTCGACAAGCTCACCTATGCCGGCAACCTCGCCAACCTCAAGGATATAGAAGACAAGCCCAACTACAGGTTCGTCAGGATGGACATCTGCGACTTCGACGCTTTCTATAAGCTCATGCAGGACGAGCATGTGGACGGCATCATCCATCTGGCCGCCGAAAGCCATGTGGACCGCAGCATCAAGGACCCCTTCACCTTCGCCCGGACCAATGTGATGGGCACCCTTTCGCTCCTCCAGGCCGCCAAGATTTATTGGGAAAGCCTTCCCGAGGGCTACGAAGGCAAGCGCTTCTACCACATCTCCACCGACGAGGTCTATGGCGCCCTGCAGATGACCCACCCCGAAGGCGTTCCGGCCCCGTTCAGCACCAGAGCCTCCAGCGGCAAGAACCATGAGGCCTATGGCGAGGCTTTCTTCGAGGAGACCACCAAATACAACCCTCACTCGCCCTATTCCGCCTCCAAGGCCGGCAGCGACCACTTCGTCCGCGCCTTCCACGACACCTACGGCATGCCCACCATCGTCACCAACTGCTCCAACAAC
>CAVIVH010000157.1:2190-2788 GCA_963646185.1 bacterium
CGAGCCTTCCACGACACCTACGGAATGCCCACCATCGTGACCAACTGCTCCAACAACTACGGTCCCTACCAGTTCCCGGAGAAGCTGATTCCGCTGTTTATCAATAATATACGCCACCGCAAGCCGCTTCCGGTCTATGGAAAGGGCGAGAACGTGCGCGACTGGCTCTATGTCGAGGACCACGCCCGCGCCATAGACCTGATCTTCCATAAGGGCAAAATAGCCGAGACCTACAACATCGGCGGCTTCAACGAGTGGAAGAACATAGAAATAATCAAGGTGGTCATCAAGACCGTGGACCGTCTTCTCGGCCGTGCCGAGGGCGAGGACCTGAATCTGATCACCTATGTCACCGACCGCAAGGGCCACGATATGCGCTATGCCATCGACTCCCGCAAGCTCCAGCGCGAGCTAGGCTGGGAGCCCAGCCTCCAGTTCGAGGAGGGCATAGAGCGGACAGTCCGCTGGTATCTGGACCATCAGGACTGGCTCGACAACGTCACCTCCGGCGACTACCAGAACTATTACGACAACATGTACAAGGGCCGCTAAGGCTCTGAACCTTAACCATATAACTATGCAACTCATACTCCTCTCC
>CAVIVH010000157.1:2816-3516 GCA_963646185.1 bacterium
ACACCTTCCCGGCCATAGCCCTCGCCGCCAGCTATCTGAAGCTCGCCAAAGGCTGCCCCGACAGCGAACCTGTCGTGGTCATGCCCTGCGACCCCTACACCGAGGCCGGCTACTTCTATGCCATCGGCCGCATGGTCGAGTGCGTGAAGTCCGACGTCGCCGAACTTGTGCTCATGGGCATCACCCCCACCTATCCTTCTTCGAAATATGGATATGTGGTTCCGATCCAGGGCTCTGCCGATGCGGCATATAAGAAAGTCTCCCGCTTCACCGAGAAGCCCACTGTGGAAGTCGCCGAAGAACTGCTCAGGCAGGGCGCCCTCTGGAACGGCGGAGTGTTCGCCTTCCGTCTCGGATATATGATGGACATAGTCCGCAGGCATATCACCTCCGACAGCTTCGAGGACACCCGCAGCCGCTACGGCGAGTTCCCCAAAATCTCCTTCGACTATGAAGTCGCAGAAAAGGCCGGGTCGGTCGCCGTCGTGCCCTACACCGGCGAATGGAAGGACCTCGGCACCTGGAACACCCTCACCGACGAGCTGCACAAGCCAGTGATAGGCAACGCCGTGATGGGGCCCCACTGCGAGAACACCCATGTCATCAACGAGCTCCATCATCCCATCTATGTGGACGGGCTCAGGGACGTGGTAGTGGCCGCATCGCCGGACGGCATCATAGTCTGCCAGAAGAAATATTC
>CAVIVH010000158.1:0-3515 GCA_963646185.1 bacterium
CTGCACAGTATAGACTGCACCCCTGTGAAGACCCCCTCCGCAATGCTGGATATCCCCGGGGACGTCCAGGTGGTGGGCATAGACGAGGCCCAGTTCTTCGACATGTCCCTTCTGGAAGTCTGCCAGAAACTGGCCAACAGGGGAGTGAGGGTGATTGTCGCCGGTCTGGACACCGACTATCTCGGCAAGCCTTTCGGCCCCATGCCGTCCCTGATGGCGGTGGCGGAAGATGTCCGCAAGGTCCACGCGATCTGTGTCAAATGCGGCAATCTCGCCAACCGCTCCCATCGTCTCTCCGCCAGCCGCAAGCTGGTCGTGCTGGGAGAGAAGGACGTCTATGAACCCCTGTGCAGGGAGTGCTACAACAAGGCTATGGCCGAGGAGGCGAAAGACTAGTCTTTCACGTTCCTCAGCGTTTCCCTTATCTTGGCCTCGATTTCGTCGCTGAGCTCGGCGTTGTCCTTGAGCAGCTGCTTCGTGGCCTCTCGTCCCTGGGCGAGCTTCTGGTCGCCGTAGCTGAACCACGAGCCGCTCTTTCCGATTATGCCCATCTCCACTCCGAGATCGACGATCTCACCGATCTTAGAGATGCCTTCGCCATAGACGATGTCGAACTCCGCCTTCTTGAAAGGGGGAGCCATCTTGTTCTTCACCACCTTCACCTTGGTCCTGTTGCCGAGGGCCTCGTCTCCGTCCTTGATCTGGGTCGTCCTGCGGACGTCGATGCGCACCGACGCATAGAACTTGAGGGCGTTGCCGCCGGTGGTGGTCTCCGGGTTGCCGAACATCACGCCGATCTTCTCTCTGAGCTGGTTGATGAAGATGCAGCAGGTGTTTGTCTTGCTGATGTTGGCCGTGAGCTTTCTCAGAGCCTGGCTCATGAGCCTGGCCTGGAGTCCGACCTTGTTGTCTCCCATCTCGCCCTCGATCTCGGCCTTAGGTGTGAGGGCCGCCACGGAGTCGATCACGATTATGTCGATCGCGCCGGACCTGATGAGGTTGTCCGCAATCTCGAGAGCCTGCTCTCCGTTGTCGGGCTGGGAGATGAGAAGAGTCTCCAGATTCACTCCCAGAGCCTTCGCATAGCTTCTGTCGAAGGCGTGCTCTGCGTCAATCATCGCGGCGATGCCTCCGAGCTTCTGAGCCTGCGCTATGGCGTGGATGGCCAGCGTGGTCTTGCCGCTGGACTCCGGTCCGTATATCTCGATTATCCTGCCTCTGGGGTAGCCGCCTATCCCGAGGGCATGATCCAGGGCGATCGAACCGCTCGGAATCACCTGCACATCATCCCCCTGCGGCTGGTCGCCCAGCTTCATTATCGTCCCCTTTCCGAAGTCCTTTTCGATCTTGTCGATTGTGGCCTGGAGCGCCTTGAGCTTTCCGGCGTTCCCCGATTCTTCAGCCTGAACAGTTTCTTTTGCCATAAAATTATAGGTTTTCTTACTTCAACAAATATAAGCAAAACCGCCGAAAGAAAGCCCCGGCGTCGATGCAAAGTAAGCCGCATTATGTGCCAATGCGGTGCGCAAGCAAGAAAAATCCGGAATATTTAACCCTTGTCGGCAGGTTCATGAAATTTCCGTAATTTTGCAGGTTACGAGAGATTCGGAAATATGATGAAACTGTTGGGAAAAACGCCGGAGGAGCTGAAGGAAATTGCCGTCGGGGCGGGCCTGCCGGCCTACACCGGAGGCCAGATTGCCTCCTGGCTCTACAAAAAGAAGGCGGACGGCATAGACGCGATGACAAATCTGTCGAAGGCCGGGAGGGGAACCCTTTCGGAGAGATATGAAGTCGGGCTTGTGCGCCCTTCGGCCTGCCATGTGTCTTCCGACGGGACGAAGAAATATCTTTTCCCCGTGAAGTGCTCCCACAGGAGCGGACTCAACCCCGAAGAGGACGCCGGCGGAACATTCGAGGAGAGTGCCATAGAGGCCGTGATGATTCCGGACGCCGACAGAAAGACTCTGTGCGTGTCCTCACAGGCCGGCTGCAAGATGGGATGCCGCTTCTGCATGACCGGAAGGCAGGGCTTCCACGGCAACCTCTCGGCCGGGGACATCATCTCCCAGTTCATCGCCGTGGACGAATCGGATTCGCTCACCAATGCGGTGTTCATGGGCATGGGCGAGCCTCTGGACAACTATGACAACGTGAAGAGAGCCATAGAGATACTGACCTCCCCCTGGGGCTTCGGCTGGAGTCCCAAGAGGATAACCCTTTCCACCATAGGCGTGGTCCCGGTGCTGAAGAAATTTCTCGACGAGACCTCCTGCCATCTGGCCGTGAGCATGCACAATCCCTTCCCGGACGAGCGTCTGGCCATGATGCCGGTGCAGGGCGCATATCCCTTCGCGCAGGTTTTGGACTTGATCCGGCAGTATGACTTCTCCGGACAGCGCAGGGTGAGCTTCGAATACACGATGTTCTCGGGATTCAACGACGACAAGCGCCATGCCGACGCCATAATCCGGATGCTCCGCGGGCTCGAGTGCAGGGTGAACCTGATAAGGTTCCACAAGATACCGGACTTCCCCTACAGCGCCTCTCTCGATGTGGTGATGGAAAATTTCCGGGACAGGCTTTCGCGCGCGGGCATCACCGCCACCATAAGGGCGTCGAGGGGCGAGGATATCTATGCCGCGTGCGGTATGCTCGCCGGTGAACACAAGGACAAAAACAAGGGTGATATAAAGTGATGAAAAAGTTTCTCCTGTCCGTTCTGGCGGTCTTCGCCGCCTTTTCTGCCGGGGCTTCGGTCCATGGCGTGACCGGGCTGCAGGACAGCGCCGCGGTGGCGCGCACCTACAGCTACGGCATTGACGAGACCCGCGACAGCATGGCGGTGGCAATCATACGCCAGCGCATGGATTCAATCCGCAGGACGCGGCCCACGGTGGCCCTGGTCCTGAGCGGCGGCGGGGCTAAGGGAGCCTCCCATATCGGAGTGTTCCGCAAGCTCCAGGAGATGAAGATTCCCGTGGACATGGTGCTCGGCACCAGCATGGGCGGTCTCATGGGCGGAATGTTCAGCCTGGGCTATAGCGCCGGGAAGGTCGACAGCCTGATCCGCACCCTGGACTGGAGCATGGAGCTCAGCGACAATGTCCCCGACGACTATCTGTCCTATCACGACAGGCTCTATAAGCGCAGATATGTGATATCCATGCCCTTCTTCTACTCCATGTCCGACGCGGATAAGAAGGGGCGGGACTCGGCCGGGGACTTCATGCAGCAGGCCGAAGAACTGCATCTCGGCGCCGGCCGGGGCGAGGACACCTATGCCCGGGTGAAGGACAACCTGCTTTCGAGCCTGCCTTCCGGCTTTGTGTATGGCCAGAACGTGAACAATCTGTTCAGCGCCCTCACGGCAGGATATCAGGAGGACATGCCTTTCTGGGAGCTGCCGATTCCCTTTGTCTGCGTGGCGACAGAAATGGTCACCGGCAAGGCCAAGGTCTGGTATTCGGGCAAGCTGACCAGCGCGCTCCGCTCCACCATGGCCATTCCCGGAC
>CAVIVH010000159.1:0-3498 GCA_963646185.1 bacterium
AGAACAGGTAGGGCGTGGACGGGGTGAGAGTCCCGCCGTTGGCTATGGTCTGGCCCACGTCGGCATAGGTCATGTCCGGGAGGGACGCCTTATAGGTGGAACCGTCGATTATGTGAGAGCTCTGCCTGGAGGTCTCGTCGGCGCGGCCTTCCTTGTTATACCACAGGCTGGGCTCCGCCGTGCCTGCGAGGTTCTGGTTGCCCACCACGTTGGAGAGGAACACCCTTTCCACCTTCAGGTCTCCCAGCACTGCCGGGATGCTGTTCTTTATGGAGGTGAGAGCGACTCTGGCCACCAGCCTGGATATCTGCACCGTCGCAATGGAAGTGGCGTTGATTGTGACGGAACATTTGTCCGAGCCTGCCATTATGAATCCGTCGGTCTTGCTGTTGTCTGCGAGGCTCACGACCGTCTTTTCCACGTCCGAGACCGTCTTGACTCCGGACAGGTCCGGCCCGTTGGCCACAACCCAGACCGTCTTCTGTCCCACCTTTGTGCGGATTTCGCCCGAGAGGGAGGAAGCGCCCATGTTCACAAGGCTTTCAAGCTCGCCGTCTTCGTTGAAGACCAGGGCCTGCACATTTTTGAGAGATTGCTCGAAATCGAGGTTTTCGGTGTATGTTTCGGATTTGGTGAGGGTGGCGTCGAGCGCCTTCACTGTCAGGTATCCCATGCCTTCTTCCTGAGGAACGGTCTGTTCCTGCTTTTCGCACGAGATTGACAGCATAGCCGTCGCAGCGGCCATAAGGATAAGTCTTTTCATTTTTCTATAGGTTTTTATTCAGTCCGTAGGTGTTTATGAGTTCAGAGATTTCGGGGTCGAGATTGCCCCTGCTGACATAGGCCCCGTTCATCGCGCAGGCGTTCAGGTAGCACTGGACGGCGTTCTGGTGGTCGCCCTTCCGGCTGTAGAGTATGGCGAGCAGATATTCCGCCCTGTCGTTTCTCTCCAGCTCCTCGAGTATGGACAGCGCTGTGGCGTCATAGTCGAGGGCGCAGTAGGCCACGGCCGTGTTGTAGTCGCGGTAGGGCCTGAGCAGGTCCGCGGCCCTTTTATAGTCCTTCGCCTTCAGGGCTTCCACGCCCCGCAGATAGACCGAGTCAATCTCCGTGGTGTGCACCGTGTCCTTCACCATGCCCTTCCGGTGCAGCCTGAAGTCGAAGCTGACTTTCCGGAGCCTGGGATAGAGGCTTTCATAGACATGGGGGTAGAAGGATTCCTTTTGCAGCAGGGCCTCCCGCCCGTCGGGGTCCCGCTCGCCCATGAGGACGGCGAACCTCGCCTTTTCCTCCCGAGTCAGCAGGCTGTCCCGCTCCACCAGGCTTTCCAGAAACTCCCAGTCCTCGCCCCTGCTTCGGGATATGAAGGGAATGCTCCGGGGCTCTTCGCCGTCGAGGCTGTTGCCGTCCAGGTCCATCATTACGCCCGCGTCTCTCCGCAGGGAGTCGGACTTGGCCTTCAGGAAGGCTCCGAAATAGTCCGCTACCGCCTCCGAACGCCGCTGCGACAGCGAGCGGTTCAGCCCGGCCCCGCCTTCCGGCGAGCATGACGAGGAGACTATTATGGAGTCCAGGTCGAAGTGCCTGTTCTCGAGAAGCGAGAGCAGATGGCCTTCCACCATGCCGATTTCGCTGGCATTCCCGCCCAGCGAGAGGTCCACTTCCGCCTGCCCCTTCCGGAATTCTATCTTGAAGCTGGCGTCGGCGGAGGCTTTCCGCTCGATCACTCTGGTGACATACCTTTCGGTGTCGTCCACCAGGGTGCTCAGCGAGCTGATGTAGAAAGTCAGCGGACCCGCCGGCGGCATGGCCAGAAGCAGCCTGCCCTGCTCGTAGATTTCGCCCGACAGCATGATTTCGGCCTTTCTCAGCCCCGGCGACGCCGGGATGGTCTGGGAGTAGCGATAGACCAGCTCTCCGCCGTCTCCGGCAATCACGGTGTCCAGCCTGAAGCCTTCCTGCAGGATGGGCGACTTCACATATTTCCGGAAGTATTTGTCCTTCAGCGAGATTTTCCTCTGGTTATGCCTCACTATCAGCCACTTTGTGTAATGGTCCACCGCCTCTTTCTCCGACACTCCATACAGTGAGGCCACCGTCTCGTCGTCCACTTCCGAGCTGTCGCTTTTCATCCTGTAGATTTCCGGGAGATTTCTCTCCAGAAACAGCTCCAGCTGGCGCATGTAGCGGAAACGGGCGGTGTCGGTGATTATCGACGAGAGGAATTTCTCATATTGCTGATAGCCCTTGAGCTGGGCCTTGCGGTATTCAGAGCCGGTTATCATCACGCTTTCCAGCCTGGCGCTGTCGCCCATGGCGAAGAGGTCTGGATGCAGCCTGACCTGCCACCGGCTGTCCTGGATTTCCCTGGGCACCGTGATGTCGAAATTCAGCGTCACCTTGCCGTGTCTTTCTGCTATGTTCCGGAACCTGGCGGTCACCTTGGCCGCGGTTATCACGTCGGTTGCCACCATATCCCCGTTCTCGTCCATCGCCGCCTTCATTATCAGCACCTCTCTGCCGCTGTCGTCGGTGACGGTCAGGGTGTCTCTGTGCGCAATCAGCTCGCCTATCTTCGGGAGCGCGCGCACGTCGGAGGGGGCTATGGCGGCGGCGACCGCGTCCTTCCTTATGTGGTCCAGCTTGTTCTGGACGGAACAGCCGGCACAGAGCAGGGCCAGCATCAGCACGGGGGCGTTCTTCATGACGGAATCTCCTTTTATGCCGTTTCCGACGCCGTGCCCTCCGTGTCGCTGACTATGGTTACCCTGGCCGCGACAATCTCGGCCACACGTCTGACTCCGCCGTCCGCTCCGTTGTATTCACGCTCTCTCATGCGTCCGATCACATGGACCATCATGCCCTTCTTGAGCTCGTTAAAGTCCTTCAGAGTCTGTTTTCCGGTCCATGCGACCACGTTGAACCACATGGTTTCCACCACGGCGTCTCCGCCCCGGCCCTTGTAGAGATAGTTCGTGACCACGGAGAAACTGGCCATCTGGCCTCCTTCGTTGTTGAAGATGCGGACGTTGCCCACGTTTCCCCTCACTTCGATTCGATTGATCTGTTCCATTGTAAAATCTGTTTTTGTTGTTGTACCCCGGGTTTCCTGCGCGCCGGAAGCCCGGTACAAAGAAAGAGGGGAGAGGGGGCGGAACCGGTCGGCTGCGCCCCGGAATAGGCCTGATTTTCAGGAATCTTTACCTTTTGCAGCCTTTTTCGGACCGGGTAAGATTTTTCTCTTACCAGGTCCCGCCGCCTCTGTTCCGGTTAAGCGCCGGACTTGACCCGGTAAGATTAATTCCTGACCGGGTGAGGAAACCCTGCGCGAGGTAAGAATTCCTGACTTTCGGACCCGGAAAACGGAGGGCCCCGCCGGCGGAAGCCGCATGCACATCTATATTTCGGAAAAGCGTAAAACGGCCCTGAAAGCCGTTCGGTAAACGGGAAGAACCATTAAAAACAGCGAATTATGGGTGACGGAAAGAAAGACGAGAA
>CAVIVH010000160.1:0-3497 GCA_963646185.1 bacterium
ACAGATTACGCATAGGAGTGCATGCCCTGGAGGAAATAGTTGACGCCGAAATAGGTCATCAGGACGGCGAGAAAGGCCAGGGTGCAGTAGAGGTGGTAGGCGCGCGGGCGGCGGAGCCAGGGGAGGCTCTGCCCGTGCATGGGCACGGCATAAATCATGAACGTGATCAGCGCCCATGTCTCCTTGCTGTCCCAACTCCAGTAGTTGCCCCAGCTGATGTTGGCCCAGATGGCACCGATGAAGATGCCCAGGCCCAGCGTGGTCAGCGCCGGATACAGGAAGAAGCGGCTGAGCGTCTGCAGCTCCTCCTCATGACTCCTCAGGCACAGGCCCGTGACGCCGCAGATGAAGGTGAGCGACAGCAGGGCATAGCTCATCATGATTATGCTGACATGCAGGCTCAGCAGCGGGCTGTTGAGGACGGGCATCATCTGGCCTATGGCCGGGTCCATCTGGTTTATGTGGCTGACCAGCAGGAAAAAGCCGGAAAGCAGGAAGCCGAACACCATTACCAGCCGCACGCGGAACTGCAGGCATATGGCGATGAGCATCACCAGCCATGCCACCGTGAGCATGCTCTCATAGCCGTTGGACATAGGCACGTTGCCGCTGACAATCCAGCGCAGGCCTATGCCGAAGCTGAGCGCGGCGAACGACAGGCACAGCAGAGCCGGCAGAGCCGCATCCATAAGGGCGGCCCTCCTGCGTCCCGCTATGCGCCAGATGGCATAGAAGAGGGCGATGAAGCCGAGGGTGAGGTTGAACATGAACAGGATGGTGGCGAAGGGATAGGCATTGTAGATGCGCTCGGCCCGGACTCTGGCCTTTGAGGGCAGAGAAGTGCCTGCACTCACCTCCTGATAGCGCGCCATCTTGTCCAGAAACTCATTCACCCGCTCCGTGTTGCCGGCCCGCACGTCTTCATAGAGCAGCTGGAAGACATTGCTTATGTAGAGCGCGTGCTGCTCCTCCACGGCGGGGGAGAGCCTGTCCGCCGGCGAATACCACACTGTGGTGCCGGCGCTGACGTCTTCGGAGTCTTCGGCGAACGTGTAGGGCAGGACCTTGAGCGACACGCCCCGGCGCAGGTCCATTATCAGCTGGATTTTTCCGTCTATGTCGGCGGCCGTCTTGCGGAGCTTGTCCCGGCTGCCGTTGTAATAGTCCTGAACCCAGGCCCCGAGAACATAGCCGCCGTCATTGAAGAACCGGCTGACCGGGCAGCGGGCGTCCAGATGCAGGGCGTCCCGGAGTTCGCCGCGCTTCACCTTTATGAACGGCTCGCCGTTCCACACCTCGCCATAGAAAATCCAGCCGGAAACCACCTGCTCGGCGCTTAGGCCTTTGTAGCCGCTGTCGCCATAGATTTTTTTGCAGAAATCGAGGGCATAGGTCTGCAGCGGGCATATGCGGCCGTTGTAGAGTATTTTAAGCCGCCCGAGTCTGTCGGCGGCATCTCTGGGAAGCACCGCATTCTCAATGGCGGCCTCCGAAAGACCGGAAGTCTCTGAAGTTCCGGCGCTTCCCGACAGGCCGTCCCTTGCCGAAGCTCCCGAAGCGATGCCGAAAAACAGTGCCACGCCCAGTACGCCCTTTCTGAAAAGCGGGCTCCTGAGCACCCGGCGGTAGCCTCCGCGAGGGTCGAAAAGAAGCCACAGAAGGGAAATGAACAGCAGGGCATAGCCGGTGTATGTAACCGGGATGCCCCAGGGGTCGGAGTTGACCGACAGTATGCTGCCCCTGCCGTCCAGGTCATAGGAGGACTGGTAGAAGCGGTAGCCGTGGACGGAGCAGATCCTGTTCATGGACACGCGGCCCGTGGACACGCCGCTTCCGTCGGCGATTTCAAACACGGAGACATAGTCGGACACGGCAGAGGTCCCGTCGTGCATTTTGATGTCGAAGTCCTTGAGACAGAGGGTGAAAGGCAGCTTTGCCTCCTTTGCCGCGGCGGTCCCTTCGGCCATTACATAGGTGTCGGTGGGAGTGCCGATCCTCAGATGCACCGTTCCCTGCCTGGCGGACAGATGCGTCAGCAGCGCGCCTGCCAGGATTATGATGAAGGAAAGATGCAGAAGAAGGGCGGAACCCGCCCTGACCTTCCGCCTTATGATGTAAAAAGCTCCCAGGGCGGCCATGACCGCCCACAGGAGCATAAACCACCATGCACCGTAGAAACGGGCATGGGCATAGTCCGTTCCGTGGCTCTTCTCGGCAATCGTGGCGGCGGCCATCGCCACCATGATTGCCACATAGAGCAGGGCTAGGACTCTTTTTGTCATGCTAGATAGACTGCAGGAACTTCACCACTGCGTCGCGGTCTTCCTTTGACGCCTTGTAGAACTTCAGGGCTGAGTCATAGGCCTGGCTGTCAGAACTGTAGCAGTGCCACATTATGGCCTCGACCTCGTTGCGGGCGCGGGCGTCGTGGAGACGGTCTTCGGCACCGCTGTTGATGCGGGCCAGTCCGCGGCCCCAGAGCGGGGTGGTGCGGCACCATGAGCCGTGGATGTCGTTCTTCATGTCCAGCTTGTGCTGCACGAAGTCGGAATAGGGATAGATGGTCTGGTTGGCATACTGCGGCAGGTTCTTGCCCTCGAGCACCTTGGAGCGGCCGTAGTTGTCGCTGCCGGTGGTCCATGAAGGCTTGTGGCAGTTGGTGCAGCCCCAGCTTGTGAACAGTTCCTTGCCCTTCTGGACATCGGCGTCGTTCAGATTGCGTGCGCGGGGAACCGAGATGCCGCGGTGCCACACCATGAAGGCGTGATACTGGTCGTCGGTCATTTCGGGCTCGAAGACGTGATATTTGTTGTCGTAGAGGTTGGCGCTGGGCGACAGCAGATAGTTCACGGCCTCGGCTATGCCCTCGTCGGTGCCGTCGTTATAGTAGGGATGCAGGCGGGAATCCGCGTCGGCTCCCTTGTTCTTGATGGCGGCGATCACATCGGGGTTCTTGGCCATTGCGGCGGCCCATGCCTCGGTGGAGCAGATGTGGCTGATGTCGGAGCGCAGGACATTGAGCTCGTCCCAGAGGGCGACGTCGTTCTCCAGACAGCCCTCGAGCAGGTCATAGTTGAAGCGCTTCACGAACTTCACGCCGAAGGCGTCCTCGGCATAGGCGTCGTCGGTGAGCTTCTTGGCGGAGCTGTCCCAGAATTCGGGGTTCAGCTCGGCGCCATATGAGTCCTCAAGCCTGTACTGGGCCTCGATGTCCTCGTTGCTGAGGGCGTCGATGAGGCCGAGTCCCTGGAAGTTGCAGGAGGTGATGAGACGCACCGCATAGCTCTCGGGCTGAGGGTCCACATTGAAGGCGTCCTGAGGAATGGTCACCTCGGGATATCTCAGCGAGAAGGTCTCGCCGTCGGCGGGGAACTTCATCTCGAGACCGCTGGGCATGGCGGACACTTCGTTCCATGCAATCATCACCTTGTCTGGATCGAGAGGCGGCAGGAACGGGCTCTCGGCCTGGGTCATGGTGAATGTGGTCAGCTGGTCGA
>CAVIVH010000161.1:0-432 GCA_963646185.1 bacterium
CTCCAACAGTTCTCCATTCATCAGGATGAGTTCGAACACGGTCTCATACCCTCCCTTGGTCACATACACATGAATTGGCTCGTGCTCGTTAGAGAAAAAGAAGAAGATGAATCCAAAATATTCGTATATCTTTGGTACTGTTCAGTCGTGTTAATCCGTCTCTATGCGAAAATAGAAACATCTTGTGATTCTTGCAAATATCATGCGAATACGAATCTGGCCTAGCCCCATTCTTATCTTCCTCTAATCAAGTTCTGGGACCGCTCGAGGCAGGTTTTGTTTTTTGCATTGCTCCGGGTAGCAACCCTTGGGAAGCGGAGATCTTGAACTTCACAATATTTGCCCTTTCTCATATGGAAGATTCCTCCACATATAAGCTGAAAGATGAGATTGAATATCTGCGTTCGCTGCTTGAGGAGCACGGATCGGATA
>CAVIVH010000161.1:442-3450 GCA_963646185.1 bacterium
GCTCCAGAGAGAAGGGATATTTTCCTCAGTGTGAAAACTTGTGGAAAATTGGGGGTGTGCCCTAAGCGTGAGGCGAAAAAGACGAAGTGCTCGGAATGCCCGTCACGGGCGTTCGCCTCGCTGAACACCAAAGTGATAATGCGGCATATGCGCGGTGATAAGGCGGACTGCACCGATGTCATCGGAATTTATGTGATGCTGAAGGATGACACCTGCCGTTTCATCGTGTTTGACTTCGATAATCACGATAAGGCAGACGAAAATTCCAAGGATTGGCAGGATGAGGTTAATGCTTTGAGGCGGATGTGCGCCCACTGTGGCATAGACTGTCTTGTGGAGCGTTCCCGTTCCGGGAATGGTGCGCATGTGTGGATATTTTTCAGCGAGCCCATTCCGGCTTATAAGGCGCGACTGTTCGGCAATGCATTGGTTACCAAAGGGGCCGACGCTGTCAGCATAAAGACTTTCCGTTACTATGACCGGTTGCTGCCGATGCAGAATACCCTTCCGGAGGGCGGGCTTGGAAATCTGATTGCTCTTCCATGGCAAGGACAGGCAATCAGGCGGGGAAACAGTGTGTTTGTGGATGAAGATTGGCGGCCGCTTCCTGACCAGCTGCGGAGTCTGCGGAATATCAGAAAACTGTCCCTGCTACAGATAGACGCATACATTGCCGAGTGGCATGTGGATGATGCCCTTTATGGGCAGTTGCTGGAAGAGAAGGAAGACGATGTGACCTCAGAGGGGCTGCTGTTCCATGAATCTCGGCTACAGACTTCGGATGCACCGGGTCCGGTGCGCATTATTCTTCGAGACGGCATTCGCGTGCTTCGGGAAGGTTTGAGACCTCGCCTTCAGAATGCGATAAGGTGCTTGGCCGCATACTCCAATCCTGCTTTCTATAAAAAGCTTAAGCAGGGGTTCTCCACCCTTGATGTCCCACGGATTGTCTATTGCGGATATGATGACGATGAAGCTATCGTCCTGCCACGCGGATGCGGAGAGCCGCTGCTCAACATGCTGGATGAGGCTGGAATTCAATGCGATATGGCGGATGATCGCCAAGAGAGACGGCCGTTGCGGGTATCATTCAATGGAAAACTCTTTCCAGAGCAGTCTGCTGCGGTCGGCGACTTGCTTTCGTATGAAAATGGCGTTCTGAATGCTGCGACGGCATTTGGCAAGACGTGGTCGGAGCTTATCTGATAGCAGTGCGCAAGGTCAATACCCTCGTCCTGGTTCATAATGTGGAGATTATGAACAATTGGGTGAATGATCTTGAACGGTTCCTGACAATCGATGAAAAGCTGCCGTCATACACCACGCCGACGGGAAGAGTGAAATCGCGCAAGTCGCATATCGGCACGTTCAGATCTCAGTCGGGAAAGCTTACGGGACTGATTGACGTGGCGATGATTACATCGCTTGGAAAGGATGATGCCATCAATCCGATAGTGAAGAATTATGGGATGGTGATTATGGACGAATGCCATCATGCTGCCGCATACACAAATGAATCGGTCTTGCGGGCCCTTACGGCGAAGTATGTATACGGCATGACTGCTACAATGAAGCGCGATGACGGGCAGGAAAAGAAGATCCTTATGCAAATCGGCCCCGTCCGCCACAGATATACGGCGAAAGACCGGGCGAAGAAGCAGGGGATCGGCCACTATGTGTATCCGCGATTCACACGACTTGTCGATGTGGCGGAAACGTCGTCAATCACAGACGTCTTGAGTCTTGTCGCTGAAAGTGAAATCCGCAATCGTCAGATTGTCTCTGATGCCATAGACTGTATCCGTATCGGGCGCACCCCCATAGTGATAACCAAGCGCAAAGAGCATGCGGCCAGGTTGTATGGGCTGCTGAAAGACTCGGCTCAGCATATTTTCCTGCTTCAGGGCGGCGGGGGCTTAAAGGCGAGGGCGGAACTGCGAGAAAGGATGGCGGCGGTGCCGAAAGATGAGACCATGCTGGTGGTCGCAATCGGCCAGTATATTGGCGAAGGGTTCAATTATCCGCGTCTGGATACGCTCCTGTTGGCTATGCCGATATCTTTTGAGAATAATGTGGAGCAGTATGCCGGCCGTCTGAATAGGGATTATGAGGGCAAGAAGGATGTGATCGTCTTTGACTATATCGACCAATATGTCCCTGTTCTGGAGAGGATGTATAACAAACGCCTGCGGACATACAGGCGTATAGGATTCGATATATGCGCAAAAGTCGCTGACAGTCAGCAGGTGGCGAATTCTATATTCGATGCTCAGACCTATCGGGAAGTATTTGATGGAGATGTCCGCTGTTCGAAATCGGAAGTCATCATATCAAGCCCTTGGCTCAGTTCTCGGGTGGCGCGTCAGTTTGTGAAGTCTGTCGCGGATCTCCAGGAAAGGGGAGTGAAAGTGACGGTAGTGACTCGCTCCCCGTCGAATCGGCCTGAATATGTCGCTGCGCAGCGTGAGGAACTGGTAGCTTTTATGCGGTGTAACGGAGTGACCGTCTATTGCTCGGAAAAATGCCGGGAGCATTTTGCCGTGATTGACCGCTCTCTGGTTTGGTATGGCAGCATTGATTTTCTGTCATACGCAAAAGATGATGACAATGTGATGCGGATTGTGAGCTCCTCTGTCGCTCAGGAACTTCTGGAGGGCTGGGCGAAGCAGACTGTCTGATTGCAGTGCGTCGTGCCCAGCGGCTTCATCGGTTACCGAAGTCCATGGTCCCGGGCATCGAGCCGATTTTTTTCGGTCACGTCGGGTGCTTATTCGGCAAAAAACGAATATAAAGAGTCCTTGTTCGACAAAAATCCCCAAATTGTTGTCAAAAGAAACAGTTGACGGACTCCGAATTTGGCAACGCTAAGCCGAGGTTACATGCCACTGGTGGCCTGTAGAACCTATCTGCTACCCTTAGAGCACTTTATGTGAGGCCTAAGTCGAGCTTATCTCCTGCATTCCCGAAATAATTCCTAACGAGGCGAAAAATTTCATTACAAACAGCTG
>CAVIVH010000162.1:0-3418 GCA_963646185.1 bacterium
GGGCTATGCGCCCCAGGTGGGCATAGTGCTGGGCAGCGGCCTGGGCCGTCTTGCCGAAAAGATTGAAAACCCCGTGACAATCCCCTACCGCGCGATTCCGGGCTTCCCGGTCTCCACGGCCATAGGCCACAAGGGCAACTACATAGTGGGCCGGCTGGGCGGCAAGACGGTGATCGCCATGCAGGGCAGGATCCACTATTACGAGGGCTATCCGATGGAGATGGTCACCCTGCCGATCAGGGTCATGAAGGTGCTGGGCATCAAATATCTGTTCGTGTCCAATGCCGCCGGCGGAGTGAACTATGACTTCAAAGTGGGCGACCTCATGGTCATCACCGACCACATCAACCAGCTTCCCAACCCGCTCATAGGCCCGAATCTCGACGATTTCGGACCGCGTTTCCCGGACATGACCAGGCCCTATGACCATGCTCTCATCCGGCTCGCGAAGGAGACTGCCGCCGAAATGGGCATTCCGCTCAAGGAAGGCGTGTATTACGGCGGGACAGGCCCCACCTATGAGACTCCGCATGAGTATAAGTATATCCGCATAATCGGCGGCGACGCCACCGGCATGTCCACGATTCCCGAAGTGATAGTGGCCAGGCATTCCGGCATCCCGGTGTTCGGAATGTCGGTCATCACCAACGAGGCGCATGACGACTATGCCGAGGATTATGTCAATGACGGCGACGATGTGGTGAAGGCCGCCGACGCCGCCGCGGAGAAGATGTCGGCCCTGTTCGCCGGCATAATCGGGAAACTGCCTGAAGCATGATGCGCGGACTCTTTACGGTCCTGCTCCTGGTCACCTCGAACATTTTCATGACCTTTGCGTGGTATGGCCATCTGAAGCTTCAGGAGATGAAGGTTTCGGACGGCTGGCCGCTCATCCTCATAATACTCATGAGCTGGGGCATGGCGTTTTTCGAATACTGCGCACAGGTCCCCGCCAACAGGATCGGATTCAGCGGAAACGGCGGGCCGTTCAACATCATCCAGCTTAAAGTGATACAGGAGGTGGTCTCGCTTACCGTGTTCACAGTGGTGGTGATGGTCATGTTCAAGGGACAGAGCCTGCAGTGGAACCACCTGGTGGCCTTTGCCATGCTGGTGGGTGCGGTGTTCTTTGCGTTTTTAAAATAGACTTTATGGAGAATTACGGATTCGTCAGGGTCGCCGCAGCGTCGCCTGTCGTGAAAGTGGCCGATGTCGGCTTCAACACTGAGCGGATTGCCGCCATGATGCGCCAGGCCGCGGAGCAGGAGGTTTCGCTGCTGGCCTTCCCGGAGCTGTGCGTCACCGGATACAGCTGCGGAGACCTGTTCGGCCAGAACCTTCTGGTCGAGAGGGCCGAGAAAGCGGTGGAGGAGCTGCTGTCCGCCACGGAGGGCTGCCGCATGACGGTGGTTATCGGCGCACCGGTGCGGGTGGCCGGAAGGCTTTACAACTGCGCCCTTGTGCTCAGGGACGGACGCCTGGAGGGCTTAGTCCCGAAGGTCTTCATGCCGGCCTATAACGAATTCTATGAGACGCGCTGGTTTGCCTCCGGAAGGGATTTCCTCCACGGAGACAGGGAGTGCGCGGTGACAAGATATGCGGGACAGGAGGCGGCCATATCGCCGCTGCAGCTGTTCAGGACCGGGGAGATGACCTTCGCCATAGAGATATGCGAGGACCTGTGGACTCCGGTGCCGCCGTCTTCGCACCACGCCCTGGCAGGGGCCGAGGTCATAGTCAACCTCTCGGCCAGCAACGAGGTCCTGATGAAGCACGCCTACCGCAAGTCGCTCGTCGCCAACCAGAGCGCGAGGACGGTCTCCGGCTACATCTACTGTTCCTGCGGCTTCGGCGAGTCCACCCAGGACCTGGTCTATGCCGGGTCGTCGCTCATCTGTGAGAACGGAACGCTTATGGCCGAGGCCCGCCGCTTCTCGATGGAGGACGGCCTGCTGACGGCGGACTTGGATATAGAAAAGCTTCAGGTGCTCCGCCAGAAGGAGAACACTTTCAATAGTATAGCCCCCGACGGCACACCTTCTTCGGCCTATGCCGGGCTGTATCGGACCGCATCCATCGGTCCATGCGTGGAGACCGATTTCGGGAAGGAGCTGCTCCGGCATGTGGAGCCGCGTCCGTTTGTTCCGGGCGGGGACGGGGCCGAGATTGAGCGCAGGGCGGAGGAGATAGTCTCCATCCAGACGACGGGTCTGGCCTCGAGGCTGAACCACATCCGCTGCAAGTCGGCGGTGATCGGCATCTCGGGCGGCCTGGACAGCACTCTGGCCCTGCTGATAACGGTGATGGCCTTTGACCGGCTCGGCTGGTCGAGGGACAGGATAATCGGAGTCACCATGCCGGGATTCGGCACCACGGGCAGGACTCATTCCAACGCCCTGGACCTGATGAAGGCGCTGAAGGTGACCTCGAGGGAGGTTTCGATAGTCCCGGCCGTGAAGCAGCATTTCTCGGACATCGGGCAGGACCCGGAGAAGCATGACGTCACCTATGAGAATTCTCAGGCAAGGGAGAGGACTCAGCTTCTGATGGACATAGCCAACAGGGAGGGCGGCATAGTGATCGGCACCGGGGACCTTCCGGAGCTGGCGCTGGGCTGGGCCACCTATAACGGGGACCATATGTCCATGTACGGGGTCAACGCGAGCATTCCCAAGACGCTGGTGGTCTATCTGGTGAAGTGGGCGGCGGCTCACCGCTTCGGCGCGTCGGAGGCTTCCGGCAGGAGCGCCGGGGAGATTCTTATGGACATAGTGGCCACTCCGATAAGCCCGGAGCTCACTCCGGCCGACTCAGAGGGCAACATAGCCCAGAAAACAGAGGACCTTGTGGGGCCCTATGAGCTTCATGACTTCTTCCTCTATCATTTCTTCCGCTTCGGCTGCTCGCCGGAGAAGATTCTTTTCCTGGCGGAGAAGGCTTTCGTGAAGCCGGGGACCTATTCCGGGGAGACCGTGGTCAAGTGGCTGAGGGTGTTCGTGAGAAGGTTCTTCAACCAACAGTTCAAGCGCTCATGCCTGCCCGACGGCCCCAAGGTGGGCTCCGTCACCCTGTCGCCACGCGGCGACTGGCGCATGCCCTCGGACGCCTCCTCCACCCTCTGGCTGAACAACCTCCCCGACTGACGCCCGGAGGCCGCCCGGCCTGACGGCGGTGCCGGAGGGAGACAGGTCTCCCGGGCAAATCAATTTTTGCGGCTCTTGAAGAACTTGTCCATGACGAGGGCGATGGCGCCGTCGCCGGTGACGTTGCAGGCGGTGCCGAAGCTGTCCATGGTGATGTATAGAGCAATCATCAGGGCCTGTTCCTGCTCACCGAAACCGAGCATAGACCCGAGTATGCCGAGCGCCGCCATGATTGCGCCGCCGGGCACTCCCGGAGCCGCGACCATCATCACGCC
>CAVIVH010000163.1:0-3397 GCA_963646185.1 bacterium
CCATAATCCTTGTAATCGCCGTCATCGGCTATTTTGTCTCCAAGCCCAAGCCCCTGGTGATTCAGGGCGAAGTGGAGGCCAGCGAATACCGCGTCTCCGGAAAGGTCCCCGGCAGAGTGGAGGAGCTCTATGTAAAGGAAGGCTCCATGGTCCACAGGGGCGACACGGTGGTCTATATCGACTCCCCAGAGGTGCGCGCCAAGCTTGCGCAGGCCCGCGCGGTGGAGACGGCCGCTTCCGCCCAGAGGGACAAGGCCATGAATGGTGCGCGCCAGGAGCAGATCACCGGCGCCTATGAGCTCTGGCAGCAGGCTCTGGTCCAGGAGGAGGTCCTTCGCAAGTCTTTCGACAGGGTCCAGAGGCTCTATGACCAGAAGGTGGTCGCCGCCCAGAAATATGACGAGACCAAGGCCCGTTACGAGGCAGCCGAGGCTCAGACCAAGGCCGCCAAGGCCGCCTATGACGCCGCAGTGAACGGTGCCAGAAAGGAGGACAAGGAGGCCGCCGAGGCTCTTGTGGACCAGGCCAGGGGTGCGATGATGGAGGTCGAGTCCTATCTCGGCGAGCTCTATCTCACCTCTCCCTCCGACGGCATCGTGTCCGCCACCTTCCCCAAGGTGGGCGAACTGGTGGGCCAGGGTTCCCCGATCATGACCATAACCGACCTCGGCGACGTGTGGTTCACTTTCAACGTGCGCGAGGACTATCTCCACGGCATGAGCCAGGGTGACAAGATTCTTGTCTCCATCCCCGCCCTCGACGGGCAGGAGTGCGAGGCCACGGTGAACTACATCGCGGTCAGAGAGTCCTATGCCACATGGAAGGCTACCAAGGAGACCGCCATGTATGACGCCAAGACCTTTGAGGTGAGGGCCGTTCCCGACGAGACCGTGGAAGGGCTGCGTCCCGGAATGTCCGTAATCGTGAAGCAGGTCAAGAAGTAGTACCCCATGGGAAGATGGCATGACATAGTGGCCGTCGCGCGGCGCGAACTCAGAATCATCAGGCAGAGGCCTGTCTATATACTGGGTTCCGTGGCGGTGATAGCCTTCTGTTCGCTGTTCTGCCTCACCTTCTTCCGGGACGGACTGCCGCACGACCTTCCCATAGCGGTAGTGGACAACGACAATTCTTCCCTTTCCCGCAACTTCAAGCGTCAGCTGGACGCCACGCAGCTGGGAAAGGTGGTCGAATACGGCTCGTTCTCCGAGGCCCGCGCCGCCATGCAGAGCGGCAAGGTGACCTCCATAATCGTGCTGCCCGAAGGTCTGTTTTCCGGAGTCCAGTCGCAGAGGAGGCCGCAGATCGAATACTATCTCAACACTCTCTATTTCATCGGCGGAGCCCTTGCCTATAAGGACATCCTGACGATGATCAATCTCGCCAACGGAGCGGTCCAGCGCGAGGTGCTGAGAATGAAGGGGATGAACGAGGACGCGATTATGGGAATGATTCAGCCCATAAGCGTGGACATCCACCAGATAGGCAACCCCTACACGAGCTATGCCTATTACCTGCCCAACATTCTGCTGCCGGGTTTCCTGGAGATGGTCGTGATTGTGGTGCTGGTCTATTCGCTGGGCGCGGAGCTCAAGTACGGGACTTCCAGGCATCTGATGAAGACGGCGGGCAATTCCATAGTGTCGGCTCTCGCCGGCAAGCTGATGGTGTTCACCGCCCTGTTCTCGGCCATAGGCTTGATAATGATTATCATGCTCTATCACTGGAATCATTTCCCGATAGCGGGGTCCATCTGGAACATGTTCCTGAACATCCTGCTGCTGATCCTGTCCAGCGAGGCTGTGGCCATATTCATAATCGGCTGCCTGCCGGTGCCGAGACTTGCCCTGAGCGTATGCTCGCTCTATAGCGTAATGGGGTTCTCGCTTTCCGGATTCACGCTTCCGGTGGAGGCGATGCCCGCTTATATAGAGGGACTTGCGCCGGCTTTCCCGCTGAGGCATTACTATAACTTCTACGCCAGCGAGGTCATTTTCGGCACCGGCTTTGCCGGCTGGTGGCCCGAGGTGGTGCATATGCTGCTCTTCCTCTTCCTGCCGCTCGCGGTGCTCTACAGGCTCAAGGGCGCGTATATCAATCAGAATTTCCCCGTCAAATAGCTTTCAGAGACCATGAAAAAAGATTCGTACGCAAGGATTTGGTTCAGGGATTTCCGGGAAATCGCCATCCATGAGCTCAGGAAGATATTTTCCGACGGCGGAGTGATGCTGATTTTCTTTGTCGCCGGACTGGCCTACCCTATTCTGTATAACATGATCTATCTGAACGGCCTGGTGGAGGACACTCCGGTGGCCGTGGTGGACATGGCGGACTGTTCCGACTCCCGCCGCTTCATCCGCGAGGTAGACGCCACGAGGGAGGTCATGGTGGCATATCACTGTCTGAACATGGAGGAAGCGGAGCAGCTCATGAAGGAGCGCAAGGTGAAGGGGATATTCTATTTTCCTTCCGACTTCGGCGATGAGCTGGCCGGCATGAGGACGGCCACGGTTTCGGTCTATTGCGACATGAGCTCATTCCTCTATTACAAGAACTCGCTGATGGCCGCCAATCATGTGATGCTCGCGGAGATGGGCAGGATTCAGATACAGAGATATTCTGCGGCCGGATACACCGGCCAGGAAGCTCTGCAGCTTGTCCAGCCGCTGCCCTATGGCGAGAACAGCCCCTATAACAGGACTTTTGCCTATAACATATTCCTGCTTTCGGCCATTCTGCTCGTCATCGTGCAGCAGACCATGTTCTATGGCATGTCGCTTCTTGCGGGAACCATGCGCGAGGAGAACAGGAGTTTCGCCACGCTTCCGGACCGGCTGGCCGGGCACGGCGTGGGACGAGTGGTGCTGGGCAGAGGGGCGGCCTACTGGGTCGTGTATCTGGGCATAACCATGTATATCACGATGATAGTGCCGGCCATCTTCGGCATGCCGCAGAGAGGCTCTTTCTGGGACACTCTGCTGCTGGACATGTTTTTTGTCGCCGACTGCGTGTTTTTCTCCATGACATGGAGCAGCCTGATCAATAAGAGGGAGACGGTCTTCGTGCTCTTCCTGTTCATGTCGCCGATCTGTCTTTTCCTGACCGGAACGTCGTGGCCCGTAGCCGCTTTCCCGGGATTCTGGAAGGTGTTCTCGTGGATTTTCCCCACCACTTTCGGCGCCAGGATGTTCATGAACACCAGTGTGGCCGGAGGTGACCTGTCGGCCGGAGTCACGCAGTTTACCTGCATCACGCTGCAGACGATAGTCTATTTCGCGCTTGCGATGGTGTCCATCTATGTGGAGAATCTTGCGATCAAGCACAGGGAGACTCTGCAGGAGGCGAGGGAGCGGCTGCGCAGCAAGGTGGGAATTGATACCGCGGCCGATATCCGTGC
>CAVIVH010000164.1:0-3393 GCA_963646185.1 bacterium
CACCGAAGCTACTATTCTTCACGAGATAGTGGGGCATAAGGGTATGCGCGAGATGGTCGGAGCCGAGAACTACAAGGACTTCCTCGAAAAGGTTTATCGCGCTGCGAGCCCGGAACTCCGCAGGAAAATAGCCGACCTGGCTATCAAGAAGTACGGCGGTGACTTCAACCTCGCCACCGAGGAGTACATTGCCGGCCTTGCCGAAAGCGGTTTCAAGGAGAGAGAGGAGCGCAATCTGTTTGAGAAGATACGTGACCTGTTCGTGGATATGTTCCGCAGGGCGAAGATTGCCGCAGGTCTGCGACTCAACGACAATGACCTCCGCTATATGCTTTGGCGAGCCTACAAGGGCCGCATCAAGTCTGCACTTGACCTTGCAGAGGATATAAGTAGGGACTGTCCGAAAATATCTTAAAAATTTTTAAGATATTGATTGATAAAGTGATAGAAGTTTTGTATCTTTGATAAAGATAACAAAAATTCCTCCAAACGCTCCGGATAAGCACAATTTGGAGGAATCGCAAAAAAAACTTGCTATGTCAAAAGTACGAAATTTTGCTGAAATAGTGCCCTGTCTTCCGTTTACGGAGTTTGATTTTTATGATCTGTACAGGAAGACCTTTGAGAGCAGTGAGCTCGGGAGGATCAAGAAGCTCCTTCCGCTGACCGAGATGGCAGAGAGCCTTGGCCTGACGAGCAAGAGCATGAGGCCAAAACTTGGTCGCAGGTCCTACTTCACTCCGGAGGGCAAGGTGGCCCTGATGTTTCTGAAGATGCGCTTTCAGCTGAGTTCCCCCAGACTGCTGGAGCAGCTGAACGGGAACATCCACTATCAGATCTTCTGCGACATCGCCATTGACCCGAGTCGTCCCCTGACGAACTATAAGCTCCTGGATGCGATAGCAGTAGATATAGCCGGCAGGCTGAAGGTTCAGGAACTGCAGGGCCTTCTGGCCGAGATGTGGAAGCCATACATGAAAGACCTCGACACGATGTATACGGATGCGACCTGCTATGAGAGCGAGATGCGTTATCCGACGGATCAGAAGCTGATGTGGGATGGGGTAGAGAAGTCGTACAAGATAATGTGCGAGTTGAGCCGGAGGCTCAATCTCCATCGTCCGAGGACGAAGTTCATAGACGTTCAGAAGGCGAATCTGACGTACAGGAAGCAGCGCAAGCATACGAAAGGGCAGAACCGCAGGATGACAAGGCGCCTTCTTGAGCTGTTGGGCAAGATACTGAAGGAGATACGAAAGATGGAGAGGGAGAGTGACGGAGCGGAGAAACTGCTACAGTCAGAGAGAAGAATGATATAGCCATCATTACGAAGATGTTCCGCCAGCAGAAGAATCACTTCCAGAGCGGCGACAGCAGGGAGAGCATACCGGACAGAATCGTGAGCATCGGCAAACCGTATGTGAGACCGATAGTGAGAGGCAAGGAAGTGAAGAGCGTGGAGTTCGGAGCGAAGTGCAACAATATTCTGGTGGACGGGATGTCGTTCATAGAGAAGCTGTCCTTCAATGCGTTCAACGAGGGGACGAGGCTTAAGCACTGCGTTGCACTGCATAAGCGCCTGTTCGGGGTGGACGTGACGAAGATAGGCGGAGATGCCGGATACGCCGGAACGGAGAACAGAGACTTTTGCAAGGAGAACGAAATCCAGACGTCCTTTGTAAAAAGAGGACGTCCATTCTCCGAAGGGAAGAAAGAGAAAGACTTTGTGAGACAGGAACTTGCCAGGGTGAGAGCGACGGCGATGGAGGGCTCGTTCGGAACTCAGAAGGAGCACTACTCTCTGAAACGGGTGAAAGCCAGAAAGAAGGAAACAGAAATCATGTACATCTTCTTTGGCATACACACCGCGAACGTGGTCCAGCTGGCGGCTCGGGTAGCCGAACAACAGAAGACGGAAGAAAAAGAGACCGCATAGCGGGCTGTGAGCACCGAAAATCGGGAATGTAAGGGAGAACTGCGCGCAGCTGTGTTAAAAAACGGAGAAATCCGGTCAAGATGGCCGGATAACAATATAAAATCATGAAATTTGCCGGACGGAAGGAGGTTGAGTTCGGGAAAACGTTGCCCTTCCGTTCTGACAAGAAACATTAAACGATAAGCCCTATTTATATTCAGTAAATTACCCCCCCCCATATATATGTGCCGGGCGGGGCAAGGGTCGGTGCTGATGTCTTTACTGAATCTGTTGTCCATTTGTGTCTGTCTTCCGGCAATGTCCGTGTCGGTATTCCGGCAGACACTGCCAATTTAGGCAAATTATATCGATTTTCAAAATTTCCGCAGTCTTGTCGCCGCACCCTCCTCAGCCTAACGCCAGACCAGGATGTCCATATCTGCGTCCCGGGGACGCGGTGATTCAAATCTTGACAGATTGGCAGAGGCGGCGGGCATGGCAGACATTTTGCCTTTTATGGGGGTCGAGTTTGTTTAGAATGTTGATATCATGGAAGATAACAAGAATATAAAGAACGCCTCTCAGCAGGAGAAGGTAAAACCCTCTGACGAAAAGGCAGAAGGGGAGACCGCCCGCGCGGCTGAGGGAGAAAAGACCTCCGACAGGCGCGAAGACAAGAAGGACCGCCGCTCCGAGAAGGAGGACAGAAAGTGCCAGGAGAAGATAGAAAAGCTCGAGAAGGAGCTCTCCGAGGCCAGGGAGAAGATTGCCGCTGACAAGAACGACTACCTCCGCCTCATGGCCGACTTCGAGAACCTCCGCAGACATAGTGCCGAAGACAGGCTCAATCTCATCAGCACCGCGGCCGAAGATACCATCAAGGGTCTTCTCCCCGTTCTGGACGACTGTGAGAGAGCTCTCGAACTGCTGGCCAAGTCCGGAGACGAGGCTGCCAGGGAGGGTACGGGCCTCATATATAACAAGCTGATGGCCTATCTGAAGACCAAGGGTCTGCAGGTGATAGAGGCCAAGGGAAAGAAGTTTGACATTGATTTCCATGACGCCGTGGCCCAGCTTCCCGTCGAAGACGACAAGAAGGGTCTGGTCTATGATGTCATATCCACGGGATATCTCCTGAACGGAAAGGTCCTGCGGCATGCTAAAGTGGTGGTAGGTATTTAATTATGGCAGACAAAAAAGATTACTACGAGGTGCTCGGCGTTGACAGGAGCGCTTCGGCGGACGATATAAAATCGGCCTACAGGAAGGCCGCTCTGAAATGGCACCCTGACCGCTGGGTCAGCGGCACCGATGAAGAGAAGAAGACCGCGGAGGAGAAATTCAAGGAAGCTTCCGAGGCCTATTCCGTGCTGAGCGACCCGGACAAGAAGGCCAAATATGACAAGTTCGGATTCGCCGGCGTGGACGGCGGTGCAGGCGGTGCCGGCGGCTTCGACTTCAGCGGCGGCTTCGGCAAC
>CAVIVH010000165.1:0-2027 GCA_963646185.1 bacterium
CTTCGCCTCGCGCGGAATCGCGGCTTCGGTCAAATGGCCCAACGACATCTATTGCCGCAACCGGAAAATCAGCGGCGTGCTCATCGAGAACACGCTTTCCGGCGATGAGATGAGCCGGAGCATAATCGGGATAGGCATGAACGTCAACCAGACGGAATTCCCGCCGCAGCTGCTGAATCCGGTGTCCATGGCGGTGCTGACAGGTAAAAGATACGACGTCCGCGGCGAGCTGGACGCCTTCCTCCCCATTCTGGGCAGGCATCTGGAAATGATTCAGACCGAAGAGGGCCGGAAAAAGGTCGCGGAGAAGTATCTGGAGCACATGTTCGCCTTCGGGGAGTCCAGGACCTTCACCGACTGCTCCGACGGAAAGCCTTTCACGGGAAAAATCACCGGAATCACCCCCGAGGGAAGGCTCCGCATAGAAACCGCCGGAGGGGCGATCAGAGAATTCGCCTTCAAGGAAGTCAGTTTCGTCCTCTGACGGCGTCGATGACGCTTTCCGGGTCGGCGGCCTTGAAAACGGCGCTGCCCATGACCAGGATGTCGGCTCCTGCTTCGACAACTGCGGGCGCATTGGACGCGTTTATGCCTCCGTCCACCTCGATCTTCACGTCCAGGCCGCGCCTGAGAATCTCCTTCTTCACCGCCCGGATTCTGTCCAGTGTGCCTTCTATGAACTTCTGGCCGCCGAATCCGGCGAAAACCGACATCAGCAGGACATAGTCCGCGCTGTCCAGATGGGGATAGAGTCTCTCGACGGGGATGTCCGGATTTATGACCAGTCCGGCCTTGATCCCCTTCGAGCGGATGAGTCCGAGAAGCGCGTCGATGTCGCCGCCATAGCCCGTGACGGCCTCCTCATGGAAGCTTATCATCGAAGCCCCCGCCTCCGCGAAACCGGTGATATATTTCTCCGGCCTGGTGATCATAAGATGCACGTCCATAGGCTTTTCGGCGACAGAGGCCACCGCCTTCACCACCGGGAATCCGAAGGAAATGTTGGGGACGAAAATCCCGTCCATTATGTCAAGATGGATTATGTCGGCCTTTCGGTTGGCAAGGTCGACAGCCGCGCCGAGATTCAGAAAATCGGCCGCGAGCAGGGAGGGAGCGCAGAGTGCCATAACACAGCGTTGTTATCACGTGCCCTGTGCCGGACGCGGCGTGCGTCAGGCGGGCGAGAGAATGTTCTCTATATCATTGACGTATTTCTTGAACGTCCTGTCGGTGGCCATAAGGTCGGACACCGTGGAGCAGGCGTGCATCACAGTCGCATGGTCCTTGCCGCCGAGCCCGTCGCCGATGGCGGTGAGAGAGCAGTTCAGCAGATTGCGGCTCAGAAACATGGCTATCTGCCTGGCCTGCACTATCTGCCTCTTTCTCGACTTGGAGAGGAGGTCTTCGCGTGAGATGTTGAAATAGTCGCACACCGTGGACTGGACCCTGTCCATCGAGAGGTCCTTCTTCTCCTCGCCCACTATCTGGCCGGCGATTCTCTCGGCAAGAGCCAGGGTGATGTCCTCGTGACCGAGCGTGGCCCTGAATATCAGGGAGATGAGAGTGCCCTCCAGCTCTCTGAAATTGGACTTTATCCTCGAAGCGAGATACTTCAGCACCTCTTCGTCGATCTCGACTCCCTCGCGGAAAGCCCTCGCGCGGAGCATCTCGAGCCTGGTGGCGTATTCGGGACGCTGGAGCTCAATCGAGAGGCCCCATTTCATTCTGGAGAGAAGCCTCTCCTCGAAGTTCTGAAGGTCCACGGGAGCTCGGTCCGAAGTGAATATGAGCTGCTTGCCGCTTTCGTGCAGATGGTTGAATATGGTGAAGAAGGCGTTCTGCGAGCCGGGGCCCACGAGATCATGGATGTCGTCCACGATCAGCACGTCGATCTTGCAGTAGAACGCGAGGAAATCGGTGAGCTTGTTCTTCCCTATCGTCGCGTTGACATACTGCGACTTGAATTCGCTTCCGGAGACATAGAGGACGATCTTGTCGGGGAATTTCTCCTTGATTTTCAGACCTAT
>CAVIVH010000165.1:2037-3370 GCA_963646185.1 bacterium
ATGGCCTGGGCGAGATGGGTCTTTCCCAAGCCGGGGCCCCCGAAGATGAACAAAGGGTTGAACGGGGTGTTGCCGGGATTGTCCGAGATGCTCAGGCCCGCGGTGATTCCCATCTTGTTGCACTGGCCTTCCACAAGGTTGGCGAAGTCATAAATGGGATTGAGCCGGGGATTTATCGATATCTTCTTCAGTCCGGGGAAAACGAAAGGTCCGGGATTGCCTTCCGCGGGATAGGTCGCCACGGAAATCGGCTTGTTCACCGGTGGAACGGATTCCGCCGAGGGAAAACGCATCGCCGGCTGGTTTCTCACGGGGTTGACCTTGTATATAAGGCGGGCACCCTCGCCGATCACGCGTTTGAGAGTCTTTTTGAGCACGTCCAGGTAGGCTTCCTCCAGATATTCGCGGAAGAAATCGGACGGCACCTCTATGGTGATGGTGGAATCCTTGAAGGCAACGGGCTTCAGGGGCTTGAACCACGTGTCGAACTTCTGCGGCTCAATGATCTGCTGTATGATCCTGAGGCAGTTGTTCCAGACGGTTATGTGTTCGTTCCTGTCCATGTAGCTTTTTTCTCGTCGCTTCTTACACAAAGGTGGGTGAAAAAAAAGTTACAAAAAAATGAAAAGGCTATTGTTTCTTTAGGATTTTTTACACGAGTAAACGTTTAATCCCCTCGTCCGGATGAACTATAATCATTTGTCGTTCAAATGGTTACATCGGAAGTTTTTGCCTAATGGCGATAAGGCCTAACACATTGCAAATTTGAAAGATTCAAATTACCTAAGTCGCTCAATATTTTGTCCTTCGACTTTTACGAGGAAGGCTCCGGAGAACTTCCCGGCAAGCGCAACATGCTTTTCTTTCGCGCTTTGCGGCGTGTTTCCGAGGCCGGCGACATATTTGTAAAGGTTCCCGCTCCTGACAATCAGGATTTCCTCGCCCTTGAAAAAAGGATCGCCGGCGCTCATCTTCTTGGCGCTCGCAAGAATCTGGGTCCCGTAGATGGTCTCCCCTTCCGCGGCGGCCGTCGTCTCAGAGGTCTTGCCGCCGGCATTGTCCGAAGCGTTGCCGGAGGCTTTCGCAGCACCGGTCTGAGCCGTTTCAGTGGCCTTACCATTTGCATTGGCCTGAGTTTCAGCCGTTTTTCCGTCCGCAGCCTTTGCCGCCGGCTTGTCGGCGGAGGTCTTCTGCGGCTCGACGGGCTTCACGTCCACGCTGCTGTCATACTCCTTCTTATAGGAGACTATCGCTTTATATATGTTGCGCGCGATTTCGTCCTGACCGCTCTCGGTGCGGAGCTTCGCCAGGTCGGAGGTGCCCGTTATGAATC
>CAVIVH010000166.1:0-2197 GCA_963646185.1 bacterium
TAACGTCGCGGAAGGTGGTTTTCTCGTTGCAGTAGAGTTCAAGATACTTGAGGCAGCTGCGCCAGTTTCCCCAGTTGCCCTGCGACTCGGGATTCTTGTGGCGGTCCTCACACATGTTTCTATAATACTCCAGGAATGGAGTGTCTTCCTTGAATTGCTTGGTAAATGAATACTCTCCGTTCTGCAGTTCAATCTGGCGCTTTGCCTTGATGGACTGTGCCGTGGCAAGTGTCTGTCGGTTCTGCTCCTTCTCTGCAGGAGTCTTGGCATCGATAAGGTAAAGCTTGAGATATTCTTTTTGCCGCTTGCCGTTTCTGTAGATGTCAAGGTAAAGGCTGACGTTGCCGTTGGCAAGCTTCTTCTCACGGAGTTTCACCGGTTCCTTTTGACTTTGTTTCTTCGTCTCCATCAGGTTTAAGTTTTTGTATGTCCCAACCAATGCTTCGAGTCCTATGAAAGATGGGGGACAAACGTGTCTCTCAGGGGACAGATTTTGTCCCTCGGGACGCGTTTGGGGGACAATCTGGGGACAAAAGTACAACAAAAAAGTGATAAACAAGAAACTTTCTCAAAGAAAATCTGCAAATAAAATTTCGCAGACTTCTTTGAGTATCAAGGGTTTTCGGGGTTATATTTGCAGATAATAGTGGTTTCTTTGCTATTGGCTACTTTCCGATGCAAAACCTGGAGAAGATGAGGCCGAGGGTTTCGTCGGGGGTGATGGAGTCGCCGATGACGGTGCCGATGGGATTTATGGCGTCGCGGAGGTCCTGGGCGATGAGGTCGGAGGGGCGGGAGCAGGCGAGTCCCTCGCGGGCCTTTAGCAGATAGGAGAGCGACTCGCGGAGAGCATTGAAATGGCGCACATTCGTCACCATGACAGTGTCCTCAGAGTGGGCCAGAAGGCCTTTCTGAGAGTCCGCAAGCCAGTTTTTCACCGCGGGAAGCCCGAGGCCCTCCTTCGCGGAGATTTCCATGCAAACAAGCTTTCCGTCAATTGAGGAAACGAGTCTGTTCAATGCGGAAACTTTTTTGTTATCGCGTAATTTATCGATTTTATTAATCAAGACAAGGCACTTCTGCCAGCCGAAATCGAGCGCACCGGCAAGCTCCTCGAGCGAGCCGCGGACCGTCTCCGGATCCCCGCCCGCATCGACCACTGCAAGCACCATGGAAGCCTGCCCGAGCTTCCGAAGAGAGCGCTCGATGCCCATCTTTTCGACAGTCTCCCGCGTCTCCCGCAGACCGGCGGTGTCGATGAATCTGAAGCTGACCCCGCCTATGTTCACTACATCCTCGACAGTGTCGCGGGTCGTCCCGGGGATGTCGGAGACTATCGCCCGTTCATCTCCCAGCAGGGCATTGAGCAGAGTGCTCTTGCCGGTGTTGGGCGCTCCGGCGATCACCACGGGTACCCCGTTTCTGATTGCATTGCCGGCGCGGAACGAGTCGGCCAGCGACGACACCCGGTCTATGGCCTCGTCCAGCAGAGCGGAAAGCCTGTCCCTGTCGTCGAATTCCACATCCTCCTCGCTGAAATCCAGTTCCAGCTCCATCAGGGCGGTGAGCTCGAGGAGCTTGTCCCTCAAATGCTTGAGTTCCGAAGACACCCCGCCGCGAAGCTGGCTGAATGCGACCCTTCTGGACGCCTCGTCGCGCGCCGCAATCAGGTCGGCGACGGCTTCCGCCTGTGCAAGGTCCATCTTCCCGTTCAGGAAGGCCCTCTTGGTGAATTCTCCCGGCCCCGCAGGCCTGGCTCCGGCACCGGTCAGGAGCCGCAGCGCCTCGGACACGATATAGGGGGAGGCATGGCAGGAAATCTCCGCAGAGTCTTCGCCGGTGTAGGAATGAGGGGCTCTGAACACGGACACGAGCACATCGTCCAGGACGGCGCCGTCCTCGCGCAGGATGGAGCCGAAATGGATTGTATATGGCCGGAATTCATTGACATTCCCTTTCTTGAAGGAAATTGTCTTATCCAGCACTTCATATACCGAAGGGCCTGAAAGGCGTATAACGGAAAGCGCTCCCGCACCGGGAACGGTGGCAGGAGCGACTATCGTGTCTTCAAATCTGAATCCCATCATTCAGGATGCTTTTATCAGAAAGAATCGTAGTATTTGGCGTCGCGGGGACTCACTTTGTTCATGTTCTCCAGCAGAGACTCGTTGGTCTGATACTGGTCCATAATCTGAAG
>CAVIVH010000166.1:2207-2731 GCA_963646185.1 bacterium
CTGTTGGACAGGGCTCTGTCCAGCTGGAGCTCCATGTTGCCGGTGCCCTTGAACTCCTCGAAGATGACATCGTCCATCTTCGAGCCCGTGTCGGTCAGAGCCGTGGCCAGAATGGTGAGCGATCCGCCGCCCTCGATGTTTCTGGCGGCGCCGAAGAAGCGCTTGGGCTTCTGGAGCGCATTGGCGTCAACACCGCCGGTGAGCACCTTGCCGGATGCCGGCTGCACCGTGTTGTAGGCCCTGGCCAGACGGGTGATCGAGTCAAGGAGAATCACCACGTCATGGCCGCACTCCACAAGGCGGCGAGCCTTCTCTATGACCATGTTGGCCACTTTGACATGCCTCTCGGCGGGCTCGTCGAAAGTCGAGGCCACGACCTCGGCCTTCACGCTGCGGCTCATGTCGGTGACCTCCTCCGGCCTTTCGTCAATCAGGAGGACGATTTCATATACCTCGGGGTGATTGTCGGCAATGGCGTTGGCTATGGACTTGAGCAGCATTGTCTTACCGGTCTTGGGCTGAGC
>CAVIVH010000166.1:2770-3328 GCA_963646185.1 bacterium
CCGATGGGGGTGAACAGATCCACCACGCGGCAGGAGATGTCCTTTTCATGTCCATGGCCGAGGAGATTGAACTTCTCGTCGGGGAACAGGGGAGTGAGGAAGTCGAACGGCACGCGGTCGCGGATGAATTCCGGAGTGCGTCCGTTGATATATTTGATCTTGACGAGCGGGAAATACTTGTCGCCCTCTCTGGGGGGACGTATCTCGCCGGTGACGGTGTCGCCGGTCTTCAGCGCATTGGTCTTTATCTGGTTCTGAGACACATAGACATCGTCCGGAGAGTTGAGATAGTTATAGTCCGACGATCTCAGGAATCCATATCCGTCAGGCATGATCTCGAGCACGCCGGTGGCCTCCACGGTGCCCTCGAACTCCACCTTCGGAGCCTGAGGCTGGGGCTGGCGCTGCTGCTGTTCTCCGCCGCTATAGCCGTTGCCGACGTTGTTTACGTTGTTGCCGTTATTGTTGTTGCGCTGCCTCTGCTGAAGCTGCTGGTCAATTCTCTGGATGAGCATCTCGGCCTTCTGTCTCTGGGCTGCCCGGCGCTGCTCCTGAGCC
>CAVIVH010000167.1:0-3322 GCA_963646185.1 bacterium
GCTCGGCGACGCTCTTCTTGGCATCGTTGATGGCCTTGGCGGCGGCCTCCTTTCCGAGAGCCTCGATATAGCCGGACTCGTCGCGTATGTCGGTGACATTCACGTTGATGAGCTTCAGGCCTATCTTTCTGAGCTCCGCCTCCACGTTCTGGCTCACATTGAGCAGGAACTTGTCGCGGTCGGAGTTGATCTCCTCGATGTCCATGGTGGCGATCACCAGACGCAGCTGACCGAAGAGTATGTCGGTGGCGATGTTCTGGATGTTGTCCACGGAGAGACCGAGCAGCCTCTCGGCGGCGTTGGTCATGCTGTCGGGGTCGGTGGATATGCCCACGGTGAAGCGGCAGGGCACGTCCACGCGGATGTTCTGCTTGCTCAGCGCGTTGGTCAGGTTGCACTCGATGGATATGGGCTTCAGGTCCAGGAAAGCATAGTTCTGGAACACCGGCCAGATGAAGGACGCGCCTCCGTGGATGCAGCGGGCCGAAGAGATGGAGCCCTGCTTGGTCTTGCCGGTCTTACCGTAGATGACCAGAATCTTGTCGGAGGGGCAGCGCTTGTAGCGCTTCAGGATCGCCGAAAGCGTGACGAACAGCACGGCGATGACAACGAGTATCAGATAAAATTCCATAGGGGTCTATTATTTTGATTCAGACTTGTTTACGATGAGGGTCCCGGCGTTGAGGACGCCGGTGACGGTGATGGGGGTGCCGTTGGGGATGGGCTCCCCGTCGGTGACGGCGTTGTATTCGCGCACGGCGCCGCTGATGGAAATCTGCACCTTGCCCTCGCCCTGTCTTTTGCCGGGGACGGTGAGATAGACTGTGCCGCTGCATCCGGCGGCGGACCTGAACACATCTATGTTGCCGGACTGCTGCATGCCGTAGAGCCATTTGAACAGCCACATCACGGCGGCGACGAGAATCGCGCCCACTATGAACGCCAGCACGAAGACCACGGCCTTGGAGGGAATCCGGTCATAGAACAGGACCGCCGTCCAGCCGAAGCCCAGACAGAAGTTGACGAAATTCCTGAAAGTGTAGAGGTTCATGCCCGCATGGCCGGCGGCGGCAAGGTCGGCATCGGCCGGAATGTCACCGGGCAGATCGACTCCGTCGGGAGCGGAATCGGCCCCGACGAATGTGAGCACGGACTGAATGACGAACACCAGGGAAGCCGCAATCGTGATTCCCCAGAGAATTTTCATGACAAGGCTTAGCGAAGCCCACCACATTGTAATCATAACTGCTTCTTATTGGGCCTAAAATACAAAAAATTATCGTGAAAACAGCCTGGCGAGCCCAATAAAGTCCTCCACTCCAAGTTTTTCGGGGCGCAGGTCGAACACGGGGGCGGCGGCGCTGATTTCCGGATGCGTGGACAGCAGGGGCTTCAGGGAGTTGCGCAGGGTCTTGCGGCGCTGCCCGAAAGATGTCTTGACCACCTCTTTGAATATGGCCGGGTCGCAGCCGAGGTCCGTGCGGGAGTTGCGCCTCAGGCGTATCACTGCGGACTGGACCTTGGGCGGCGGCAGGAAGGATCCGGAGCCCACGGTGAACAGATATTCGATATCATACCAGGTCTGGAGCAGTACGGAGAGGATGCCATAGACCTTGGTGCCGGGCTTTTCGGCGATTCTTTCGGCCACTTCCTTCTGAATCATGCACACCACCTCGGGGATTCTGTCCCTATAGTCCAGAATGCGGAAAAAGATCTGTGAGGAGATGTTGTAGGGGAAATTGCCTATGACCAGGAAATCCCCCCCGAACAGCTTGCCGGGGTCGAGTTTCAAGAAGTCGCCCTCGATGAGGGAGTCTCCCAGGGCCGGCAGGTTCTCCCTGAGATATTCCACCGATTCGCGGTCTATCTCCACCGCCTTCAGCGACACGTCTTCACGCGCGAGCAGCCTGCCGGTCAGAACCCCGGTGCCGGGGCCGATTTCGAGCACGTCCGCGGGGGCCATGCCAGCCGGAACCTCCAGCGACTCCACAATCCGGTCCGCGACGGCCCTGTCCGTCAGAAAATGCTGGCCAAGCGCCTTTTTTGCCCTTACCTCCATATCTCAGAAGCTGTTTTGATGTTTGTGGGCGACTGAAACCCACGGATAAATTTTGCAAAGAACCATGTACAGAACACACACTTGCGGCCAGCTCCGCCTGGGCGACGCCGGAAAGACGGTGACTCTCGCCGGATGGGTGCAGAGAAGCCGCAAACTCGGAGGAATGACATTCATAGACCTCAGGGACAGGTACGGTATAACACAGCTCGTAGTCAAGAGCGACGCCGATCCCGCCCTGATCGAGACGGCTTCGTCTCTGGGAAGGGAATATGTGATCCAGGCCTCGGGCACGGTGGTCGAGCGCGAGAGCAAGAACGCCAAAATCGCGACCGGAGACATCGAAATCAGCCTCTCTTCCATAAATATTCTCAATAAATCCGCAGTTCCGCCCTTCACCATCGAGGACAACACCGACGGCGGCGAGGACATCAGGGCCAAGTACCGCTATCTCGACCTGCGCAGGGCTCCCCTTCAGAAGGCCCTCATGCTCCGTCACAAGATAGCCCATGAGGTGAGGAACTTCCTCGACGGAAAGGGATTCATGGAGATAGAGACCCCTTATCTGATCAAGTCCACCCCCGAAGGCGCCAGGGATTTCGTGGTGCCCTCCAGGATGAACGCCGGCCAGTTCTATGCTCTGCCCCAGTCTCCCCAGACTTTCAAGCAGCTTCTCATGGTCGCCGGCTATGACCGTTACTTCCAGATAGTCAGATGCTTCCGCGATGAGGACCTGCGCGCCGACAGGCAGCCCGAGTTCACCCAGATAGACTGCGAAATGTCTTTCGTGGAGCAGGAGGATGTGCTGAACACCTTCGAGGAGATGATGAGGACTCTGTTCAAGAACATTCTCGGAGTCGATATCCCCAACCCGCTCCCCCGCATGAGCTGGTATGACGCCATGGACAATTACGGCTCCGACAAGCCGGATGTCCGTTTCGGAATGAAGATCCATGAGCTGACCTCTCTCGCCAAGGGCCACGGCTTCTCGGTGTTCGATTCATGCGAATATGTGGGAGCCATCGCCGCCGAAGGCTGCGCCGGCTACACCCGCAAGGATCTCGACGCCCTCACCGAGTGGGTCAAGCGTCCCCAGGTGGGAGCCAAGGGCCTGGTCTATATCAAGTACAACGCTGACGGCTCCGTCAAGTCCAGCATAGACAAGTTCTATTCGCCCGAGGAGGTCAAGGCCATGGCCGAAGCTTCCGGAGCGAAGCCCGGCGACCTCGTGCTCATCCTCTGCGGCGCCAAGAGAAAGGCCCAGAC